>NZ_JAHZPT010000058.1:0-1415 GCF_019929545.1 Streptococcus mitis | reverse complement strand
GGCTCTTTGTCAACTGTAGTGGGTTGAAGAAAAGCTAAGATCGAGAAAGGACACATTTCGTCCTTTCTTTTTTGATATTGAGAGCGATAAAAATCCGTTTTTTGAAGTTTTCAAAGTTCCGAAAACCAAAGGCATTTCGCTTGATAAGTTTGATGAGATTATTGGTCGCTTCCAATTTGGCGTTGGAATAGGGTAGTTGAAGGGCGTTGACAATCTTTTCTTTATCCTTGAGGAAGGTTTTAAAGACAGTCTGAAAAAGAGGATGAACCTGCTTTAGATTGTCCTCAATAAGTCCGAAGAATTTGACAGGTTCCTTGTTCTGAAAGTGAAAAAGCAAGAGTTGATAGAGATTGTAGTGGTGTTTCAAGTCTTCTGAATAGCTCAAAAGCTTGTCTAGAATTTCTTTATTTGTTAAGTGCATGCGAAAAGTAGGGCGATAAAAACGTTTATCACTGAGTTTACGACTATCCTGCTGTATGAGCTTCCAGTAGCGCTTGATGGCTTTGTATTCATGAGATTTTCGCTCAAATTGATTCATGATTTGGACACGGACACGACTCATAGCACGGCTGAGATGTTGGACAATGTGAAAGCGGTCGAGAACGATTTTAGCACATGGGAAAAGCTGTTTAGCTAAGGCATAGTAGGGACTAAACATATCCATCGTAATGATTTTCACCTGACAACGAACAGCTCGCTCGTAGCGCAGAAAGTGATTTCGTATGATAGCCTGTGTTCTGCCTTCAAGAACAGTGATGATGTTAAGATTATCAAAATCTTGTGCAATGAAACTCATCTTTCCCTTGGTAAAGGCATACTCGTCCCAAGACATAATCTCTGGAAGACGAGAAAAATCATGCTTAAAACGGAAGTCATTAAGCTTGCGAATGACAGTTGAAGTTGAAATAGCCAGTTGATGAGCGATATCGGTCATAGAAGTTTTTTCAATCAATTTTTGCGCAATTTTTTGGTTGATAATACGAGGAATTTGGTGATTTTTCTCGACGAGAGAGGTCTGTGAGACCATCATTTTAGAGCAATGATAGCACTTGAAACGACGCTTTTTAAGGAGGATTCTGGTAGGCATACCAGTTGTTTCAAGGTAAGGAATTTTCGATGGTTTTTGGAAGTCATATTTCTTCATTTGACTTCCACATTCAGGACAAGATGGGGCCTCATAATCCAGTTTAGCGATGATTTCCTTGTGGGTATCTCTATTAACAACATCCATAATTTGGACATTAGGGTCTTTGATATCGAGCAGTTTTATGATAAAATGTAATGGTTCCATATGAATCTTTCTAATGAGTTGTTTCGTCGCTTTTCATTATAGGTCATATGGGACTTTTTTTCTACACAAAAATAGGCTCCATAATATTTATAGGAGATTTACCCACTACAAATATTATAGAGCC
>NZ_JAHZPT010000057.1:0-1487 GCF_019929545.1 Streptococcus mitis | reverse complement strand
GCCAACTAAATGAGACACATACAGTTGATTTTTTCTTTTGTGATAAGAGTGGAGTTTTTAGAGGTGCCCATAAGTATGGAGGTGTTTTAATGACAAAACCATACTATAATAAAGATAAAATGATTCTTGTTCATGCAGATACGTTTAAGTTATTATCGAAAATGAAACCAGAAAGCATGGACATGATCTTTGCTGATCCTCCATATTTTTTGAGTAACGGTGGTATATCAAATTCTGGGGGACAGGTTGTATCTGTAGATAAAGGTGACTGGGATAAGATTTCTTCCTTTGAGGAAAAGCACGAATTCAATCGTAAATGGATTCGTTTAGCAAAAGAAGTTTTGAAGCCTAATGGGACTATTTGGATTTCGGGGAGTTTACATAATATTTACTCAGTTGGAATGGCATTAGAGCAAGAAGGTTTTAAAATTCTAAATAACATTACTTGGCAGAAAACAAACCCTGCACCTAATTTATCCTGTCGTTATTTTACTCATTCTACTGAAACTATTTTATGGGCAAGAAAAAATGATAAAAAAGCTCGTCATTATTACAATTACGATTTGATGAAAGAGCTAAATGATGGTAAGCAAATGAAAGATGTTTGGACAGGTGCTTTGACGAAAAAAGTTGAGAAATGGGCTGGCAAGCATCCAACACAAAAACCAGAATATTTATTGGAACGTATAATTTTGGCCTCTACTAAAGAGGGTGACTATATTTTAGATCCATTTGTTGGCAGTGGCACTACGGGTGTTGTTGCAAAGCGATTAGGTAGAAGATTTATAGGGATCGATGCTGAAAAAGAATATTTAAAAATTGCAAGGAAGAGGTTGGAATATATAGAATGAAAAAAGGTGGCATTGGAGGAGCAAATACTAAAACAGGTTTAGCTTTTGAAATACAAACGGATTTTCCTACATTTTTGGCTAGTCAAGATGGCTACAGTATTGAGAATATTGACTATGATACTAAAAGGACGGAACAAGGGGGAAATACGAAAATTATCAAAGGAACTAAATTACGTTCGAAACCTTTTAGATGGAGTGTAAAATTTTTAGGAGACGAAGTTGGACAGATTTTCCAAAAAACTGGTCTCTATCGCTACTTTGATGAAATTGATGGATTTGATTATACAAAAATTATATCAGCTCAATTATTACCTGATGAAGCAATTTTTGTAGTAAGTAAAAATACAGTTTATATAGTTGAGAAAAAGACACAGAGTAAAGGTGGCAGCGTTGACGAAAAGTTACAAACATGTGATTTTAAATTAAAACAATACAAAAAACTGTTTTCTCCTTTAAATAAGGAAGTCAGTTATTCATATCTATTAGATAAAGATTGGTTTAAAAATCCACGATATAAAGATACTTTAGATTACATTATTAGTGTTGGATGTAAATATTATTTTAAGGGCACCTCTAAAAACCTATCCAATGGACACCAAAATATGAGATAATAGCCTTATCATAAGATGAGGTTAT
>NZ_JAHZPT010000056.1:0-1515 GCF_019929545.1 Streptococcus mitis | reverse complement strand
CTCAAACTTGTAACCCCTAAATCCCACATCATCCCTTATCACCAAAAGGTTTAACGCACAAATAATATCATTCCAAGCATAAAAGTCGCTTCGTCAAGATTTTAGGAGCCTGGATTAAAAATAGGTTCACTAAAGCTTCAATGACAGCTTCTGAAAGGATACCTAGGTCTTCTAATTTATCCATCAATAACTGAAAAATCAGCCGAAGTGCTTCTTTGAAGCTCAAGTCCTCTATCTCCTTGCACATGATGAAAAAGAGATCCCCAAAACTTCTCCCATCAACTTCGAAACGATGCTGGTAGGCAAGCATACTATAGGCCAGACAAACACCAGTAGTATAGCCAACTAATTCATCATAAGAAAGGCTTTGACAACGTGTCAGGCGTAGATACTGCTTGCATATTTTGAAATAAACCTCAATTTCCCACCGTTTTCCATAGGTTTGGATAATCTCTTCCTCACTCAGGGAGGTATCGGTACTGGCAAGTACCAGAAAATCATTCTTTTTATTTCGATTGCGCACAAAAACTAGTTTGAGAGGAATTTCTGTCTTATCGTAACAAGCTGTTACTTCCAAGCTAAGCAGGTACTTAGAACGACCCCGACGTTTTGAGTGCATTGCGTAAAGTTGTTTAACAGAAAGTCGTTGCCCTTCGTAGTTGTAGTAGACTTTGGAAGATTTCTTAACCATGGAAATCACATGAAGTTGTAGCTTTCGGATAGCGACAAAGAGTTTTGGGCTAGAAAACCACGAATCAAACAGGACATAGTCCGCTTGGATACCTTGATGTAATGCCTTTTTTAGCAGGTTTAAGGTGACATCTGTTGCAGGTTCCAAAGCCTCCATTTTGCGTTTTCCAGATAGCGTCCGTTTATCTATTTCCCCGACTGTGCTTTTCTTACCCCCAAGAAGACTAAAAGCAAGAGGTAAAAAGGTATTGCCATCACTCCAACCTAAGTTGAGAAAACGAAAACCATTGACATAGACCTTGTTAGCGTGGTCATACTGCTTGCTTAAGAGTTGAACCTTCTTTGAACGGGCACGAGGATAAATGGAGTCGTCCACGATGAAAACCGTTTTTCGCTCTTCACTCGTCAGCGGTCGAAGTTTTTCAATCAACTTTTTGGAAATGAAGAAAAGAATAGAGCGCCAATTAATTTTAGGATTTGAAAGACGATTATGGAAAGTTTTCTGAGAAAAAGGCTTGTTGTCCACCTCTTTCAACAATTGATAAGGGGAACGATTTGAAAAGATACTTGTCAATAAAAAGTGAAAAAGTACTAACAAAGCGCCACCTGTAAGAGTATTCAAAGAAATTTCTTTAAAAAATGTTGAGATAGAGTTACGAAGTTGATGATTTTGTGGTAAACTAGACATGGTATAACCTTTCTGAACCGTGTGTGGTATATTTTGCACTTTTAGTATACACGATTTAGTCAGGTTATGCTATTTTTTATGCTCTAATCCTAGGTGGGGAAAGGGATTGAGGGGCTTTTGAGGGTTACAAGTTTGAG
>NZ_JAHZPT010000055.1:0-2843 GCF_019929545.1 Streptococcus mitis | reverse complement strand
AACCTCATCTTATGATAAGGCTATTATCTCATATTTTGGTGTCCATTGGATAGGTTTTTAGAGGTGCCCTTATATTTTGTCATTTATTTCTCCAAAAATACAAAGTCTAAGAATATTATAGCATGAAAATACTGAAAATGACTTTCTATTACCATTTAGATTCATTCATAAATTTCATTTAAAGACATTCAAGATATTGATAGAAAAACTTAATAGTTTTAAAAGGTTTAACCTTACTCTTGCAAAAAAAAGACATTCAAGAAAATCTTAAATGCCTGTATAAATAGTGTATTAAGGATATTGCTTGTTAAACTTCTCCTAACCAGGATCGACATTAAGAAATCTTACTGTATAGCCATTATCGGTATATAGAAACTCTACTTGCAACACCATATCTACTAATTCAGAATTTGAAGTCAAATCATAATCAACAGCAAAGCCAGTCTGGTCATCATAATCATAAATCTCCAATTGGGAATACTCATAAGGCGGATTGAAATGACATTCCACACCATACTCATCAATCGTGTCAAAATCATTCAATTCTAAAGACTTTTCAATATAATAAAAGAATTCGTTTAAATCGTCAATCTCTGACTCATCGACATAATTCATAATGTCTTCATATTTTTTAGGTGAATAGCCTTTAAAATATTAGTGATAACGTCTATAACTTTTTCTTTTTTATACTTATCAAGTAATTCCATCGGTGCCACCTTTCTACTTAACTAAACCATCATTTTCCTGCTATGTAAAACTCCAATCGTTCAATGACTTCCTTTAACGGGTTGTCTAGATAGGAATAGGCCTGTTCCTTGATCCAATCCGGAATACCATAAGCTGCCTCTGCTATGCTGCCAGTTATTGCAGCAAGTGTATCACTATCGCCACCAAGTGAGATGGCATTTCTTATCGCATCTTCGAAGTCTCTACTTTCAAGAAAGGAAATAATGGCTTGAGGGACAGTTTCTTGACATGTTTCGTTAAAACGATAGTTAGGGCGGATTTCATCTAAAGTTTGAGATAGATTGTAACCGTATGTCTTCTCTATATAATCCTTAATCCGTCTTTTACACTCCCTAGGATTGTCATTAATTGGTTGCTCGTATTCTCTACAATAACCACCAAAGTAAAAACGACACAGAAAGATAGCATCAGCTGTAGCCATAGCACCTTTGACACCTTCTGGATGATTATGAGTTACTTCAGCAGAAAGGTTTGCAAGTCCTCTAGATGATGACCACATTCCGGTTCTCGCATAGACATCACAGTCCATGATCCAAGCACATGGAGAAACACGCATAGCTGATCCATTCCCAAAGCTATTATAAGGCTCACGGTTATCGCTCTTTAGCCATGCATTAAACCGAGCACCGTAATCAGCATTCGGATACAATCTGCCATATTTCTTCATCGCGTCAATGAAGTCGTCTTTTTGTCCCCCATTCATAATCGCTTCTGCAACAGCACAGGTCATAACCGTATCATCTGTAAAAAAGCAATCCTCACAAAATAAAGGAAAGTCCTTCGTTTTGATATTGTTCCATTCGTAAACTGACCCTACAATATCTCCAATAATTGCTCCTAGCATGGTATTCCTCCTTATGGCATATCAGATTCGTTATACATTTCTAATGAAGCACTCTTTAAAAATGGCACCACCAAATCAATCCACTCATAAGGCAGGTAAGCTGATAAATAGCCGTGGTTATATCCCTTTGCTTCATACAAAATTGTATTTGAATGTAGCTGATGAAATAATTTCGCTGATTCTTTCACACAGTTCAATTCTTTTTCACCATAGATATACAGAACCTGCGCCTTGCTAGCAGAAATCATATCTTTCAGCTTGTAACATCCCATATAGTTTTTGTAAATTGTCACCAATGTTTTGACAGGCGTCCTTGGCAAATCCTCTAAATAATAAACTTTTATTTCCTCTGGATAAGCCAGTTTTGGATAGAGTTTATTCATCATGCTTAACTGAAGTTTGCAAGAGAATTTATTGAACATCAGTTTACCAAATAGAGACACTAGAAAGATGCTGATTTTAGCTAACCTTGGTTGAGGAATACAGAGGCTTCCGTCTATGATGGCCTTCTCAGCAATTTCACTGTCTAAAGACAAAAGCTCCATGGCAATTTGACCACCAAGTGAAACACCACCGATTGCAAACAATTTCCCACCACAGTTTGCTTTGATATAGTCTAGAATCTCCAAAGCAGAATCTTCAGTAGAAACATAATCAAGTTGATATTCCTCGCCGTGGCCATTCAAATTGGGTAGAATAATACGGTATTCTTTTGACAAGATTCGTGCTTGACGAAGATAATTCCACCAAGAACTGCCACCACCATGTATCAGTAAAATAGGAGGCAAATTCTTATCACCAAATTCATGGAATTTCATGTTTAAACTCCTTACTGTAGAACTTTCACTAGATAAATACTTGTTAAATCAGTTTGAACAAGCAGTGATGCCTCATCAAATAGAAAAGTCTCTAACATTGATTATCTAGAATGACCACACGTTACTTTCAATAATGGATATCCTGATCTAAATTTTAGAATGTTGTTTCCTTACTAATTCTATTACTCGCCAATATAGTATAAATCAAATAACCAATAAAAATGATAATAAAAATAAGATTAATTTTTAACACAAAATAGAGATTTAACAAATTTGCGAACGCATGAAATAATATACAGTATCCCACAGATTTCGTTTGACGGTAAAGAAGCCCTAAAACAAAACTTAAAAATAATGTATGGGCACCTCTAAAAACCTATCCAATGGACACCAAAATATGAGATAATAGCCTTATCATAAGATGAGGTTATTAT
>NZ_JAHZPT010000054.1:0-4092 GCF_019929545.1 Streptococcus mitis | reverse complement strand
TAACCTCATCTTATGATAAGGCTATTATCTCATATTTTGGTGTCCATTGGATAGGTTTTTAGAGGTGCCCTAATTTTCTGTTTCAACGAATCGTCCCAAAATATGAACATTCTCAGATACAGAGACAAAGGCACCTGGGTCCACCTGTTTCATAATCTGTTTAAATTCATTAAACTCTGCACGTGTAATGACAGTGATTAAAACTGCCTTTCTTTCGTGATTATAGGTTCCTTCTGCATCGTGTATCATAGTTGCTCCGCGGTGCAATTTTTTATGTATTTTTTCAATTACCTTCTCTGGATGATTGGTCACAATCATAGCCTGCATGCGTTTTTGCTTAGTAAAGACTGCGTCTGTTACACGGCTAGAGACAAAGATGGTAATCATAGAGTAGAGAGCGTATTTCCAACCAAAGGTCAAACCAGCTATCAGCATGATAGTCCCATTTACCAAGAAAGAAATACTACCAACATTCTTACCCGTTTTCTTGCGGATGGTCAGGCTGACAATATCTGTACCTCCACTGGAGATATTGTTGCGAAGAGCAAAACCAATCCCCAAGCCCATGACAACACCCCCAAAAAGGGCATTGATAATGGGATCCTCCGTCAAGGTCGCCACAGGGACAAACTGGATAAAGAAGGAACTCATGGATACCGTGATAAAGGTAAAGACGGTGAACTTATGGCCAATCTGATACCAAGCCAAGACCATCAAAGGAAAATTAATAGCGTAGAAGGTTAGCGAAATCGGAATATGAAAACCAAACCAGTGATTACTCAAGGCAGAGATAATCTGTGCCAGACCTGTCGCACCACTCGAATACACATGCCCCGGTTGGAAAAAGAAATTAACCGCCACTGCTGATAAAAAACCATAGACCAGAGAAGCCGAAATCTTCTCATCATATTTTTCCCGAGAGATGCTTTGTAAGACACGTAAAATTTTTATCTGATGAGCAAAGCGGCGCAGATAATAGCGCCACCGCTTAATTTGTTTTGCTTGTTTCATCTTCTTCTATTTGTAAGCTTAGTTCCTCTAGTTGTTTGAGCGCTACTGTTGAAGGAGCTTGTGTCATTGGGTCACTTGCCTTGTTGTTCTTAGGAAAGGCAATAACTTCACGGATATTTTCTTCTCCTGCTAAGAGCATGACAAAACGGTCAAGCCCGATAGCCAAGCCACCATGTGGCGGGAAACCATAGTCCATGGCCTCAAGAAGGAAGCCAAACTGGTCATTTGCTTCTTCAGCTGAGAAACCAAGAGCCTTGAACATACGTTCTTGAAGGTCTTTTTGGTTGATACGAAGGCTACCACCACCAAGCTCATAACCGTTCAAGACGATATCGTAAGCAATGGCACGAACCTTCGCCAAATCACCTTCTAATTCGTGAGCAGTCTCTTCCTGTGGTAGAGTAAATGGATGGTGGGCGCTCATGTAACGACCTTCTTCTTCAGACCATTCAAACATTGGCCAGTCAACCACCCAAAGGAAGTTGAATTTATCATTATCAATCAAACCAAGCTCTTTGGCAATACGTACACGAAGGGCACCAAGCGTTGCATTAGCCACTTCAAGCGTATCCGCCACAAAGAGAACCAAGTCCTTATCTTCAAGAGCAAGCGCTGTTGTCAATTCTGCTTGGATGCTAGTCAAGAACTTGGCAACTGGTCCGTTTAATTCTCCATCAACCACCTTGACCCAAGCAAGACCTTTGGCACCGTACTGCTTGGCTACTTCCGTCATCTTGTCGATGTCTTTACGTGAATAGTTGTCCGCAGCGCCTTTGACTACAATTGCTTTTACAGCAGGTGCTTCTGAAAAGACTTTAAAGTCTACACCTTTGACCACTTCTGTCAAGTCCTGAAGCAACATGTTAAAACGAGTATCTGGCTTGTCAGAACCGTAAAGAGCCATAGCGTCATCGTATTTCATACGTGGGAAAGGCAGAGTGACTTCAATGCCTTTTGTTTCCTTCATGACACGCGCAATCAAACCTTCTGTGATATCTTGGATTTCTTGCTCAGTAAGGAAAGATGTTTCCAAGTCGACCTGGGTAAACTCAGGCTGGCGGTCACCACGCAAGTCCTCGTCACGGAAACATTTAACGATTTGGTAGTAACGGTCAAAACCAGCATTCATCAAGAGCTGTTTCGTGATTTGTGGACTTTGAGGAAGAGCGTAAAAATGCCCTTTATTAACACGAGACGGCACCAAATAGTCACGCGCCCCTTCAGGCGTTGACTTAGAAAGGAATGGTGTCTCCACGTCGATAAACTCCAACTCATCCAAGTAGTTGCGAATAGAGTGGGTCACTTTAGCACGAAGTTTGAAGTTTTCCAGCATCTCTGGACGACGAAGGTCAAGGTAACGGTAACGTAAACGTGTATCGTCATTAGCCTCAATGCCATCTTTAATCTCAAATGGTGTTGTTTTGGCTGTATTGAGCACAGTAAGAGCTGTCACGTTTAACTCAACCGCACCAGTTGGCAACTTATCATTGGCTTGCTCACGCGCAGCGACTTGTCCAGTTACCTCGATGACAAACTCACTACGAAGGCTTTCAGCTGTTGCCATAACCTCTGCAGATACTTTTTCAGGGTTGATAACCAACTGCATGATTCCTTCACGGTCACGAAGGTCGATAAAGATCAAACCACCCAGGTCACGACGACGGCCAACCCATCCTTTCAAGGTCATTTCTTGTCCGATGTGTTCCTCACGAACACGACCAGCATACATACTACGTTTCATTGTTTCTCTCCTCTTTTATTCTGTTACTATTTTACCATAAAAGCGCAGGCTCTTCATGAAAATCATCAGAAAAGTTTGCCTGACTTTAAAAATCAAGTGAAGACTCTAAAAATTAACACCCATACAAAAATCCGATGAAATTCACCGGACTCTTTTATTTTGAATTGTTGCCTGCTTTACGCTTTTCAGCGATTTCAGCTGCCTTTCTCGGCAAGACAATTTCCGTTGTGTAAGCTGTCCCAAAGCGCAAGACACCTGCAATAGGGGCAAAGACAACTGCTAGATAGTTGTAGAAGAAATCGCCCTTAAAGGCATAAGCTAGCGCTCCAATGATGAAAAATAGAACGACTGCTTGAATCACTGCTAATAAAATTACTCGTTTCATGTGACCTCCTGACTCTATTATAGCATGAGAATCATCAAAAAGCTGACTAAATTATTCAAAGCGTGGAGAGAAATACTGTAGACCAGACCTTTTCTGCTAATATAAGCCAAGCCCAAGCTAAACCCAAGACTACTATAAACTAAAAATTGTTGCACATCACCTGGGAAATGAATCAAAGCAAACAAAACACTGGATACCAGAAGAAAAATCAGAGTTTGTTTACTATTGTCCTGCTTAGGAAAGAGGTAGCGTGCTAACATCCCTCTAAAGATAAGTTCTTCCGTCAAAGGAGCAAAAATAACGACCGCAAAGAATGAGAAAAGTGGTTGAGACAAGGTCAAGTCTGTCGCCATTTGTTGATTTACCGAAGGATCATCTGGCAAGAAAAACTGGACAACCAGAGATAAGAACCAAACCAAGGCAGGGAGCCAAATAAATCGGTTAAAGCCACTCTTCTCAATATGAACAGGAGCTTTCTGATACCATTTGTAAATGCCGTACACATAAACTCCAGCCAAGGCCACATAGAGTAAGGTAACAGCATAGGGGGAAGCGCCTAAGGCAAGCGAAGCAGTCGCGAGCCCCTGAATGAAGCTATAGATAAAGAAAAAGGATAGAAGGGCTAGAAGAAACCAGCCAAAGTTTTTAAGTAATTTCATAAAGGTCTCCTATTTAAAATAACGTTTCACCATAGGTAACTGCATCACATTGATATAAACATGGATAGCTCCGACAAGCAAGAAGCCCAGTAGCTGAATCTCTCCTGTCAATAAAGAAATGATAAAAAGAAAAATATATAAGGCTGGTAAGACATACTGATTTAATTGGAATAAAATTCGAAAACTCTGTTCCAAATTAGCCTGACGCTCCCCTTCATCATAAGGGCACCTCTAAAAACCTATCCAATGGACACCAAAATATGAGATAATAGCCTTATCATAAGATGAGGTTATTA
>NZ_JAHZPT010000053.1:0-4227 GCF_019929545.1 Streptococcus mitis | reverse complement strand
ATTCATATAAAAACTCCTCTCAAATTTTGAAACTATTGTATCAAAACCGAAAGGAGCTTTTTCATTTTTCCCTTATTTGGGAAAATTAATCTTTGACAAATTTTTCGTAGTGTTCCTGATAGTAGGCTACTTGCTCTGGAAGACCTAGCACATCAAAAATATGCATGGCCTCTTGCATCTGCTTACAGCCTTCTTTACACTGTCCTTTTTGATATAAGGCAAAGCCTTTTAGGTAATGTAAAATATTTCGTTCATACAGACTAATGTTTTTGCCAATAATCTTCTCTGTATAAGTCTCAAAATAGCTTGCATTGTCAAAAGAAATATGCTCTAAACAATGCTGGTAACAATTGAGAGCCAAAATCAACACTAATCTCTTATGACGCCCAATCTCTTGGTAAAATTCTTCCCTCTCCATAACTTCTCTACCAATCCGTGTGACATAGTCCACATCGTAGAAACTATAGAGGTTCCCGAAAAGAATCAACTCATACATGGTCCATTCTTCTGTTTTGAAGAGATAATCTGCTACCTTATCCAAATCATCCTGCTTCATATCATAACTCGAATCTCTTTGACAAATCAGACCCTGTAGCAAAATCCAGTTCAGCTCAAAATAGAGGGGATTTGTCGAACTCTTAGTCTTTTCAAGTTGTTCTTCTTGAAGCTTTTGAAAACCTGCAATATCATTTGAGTAGTAAAGCGGAATAATTTGTCCCATCATGGCAACATGTTCATGATTATGAAAATCCCTAGCCTTATCCATGAAATTTTCGATTGTGACATGAATGTTATCCAAAATCTCAAAGAAACGCGAGACTGCTAGATCAGACTCCCCAAGCTCAAAGCGAGATAACTGAGAAGTTGAACAGGACTCCCCTGCCGCCTCCTTTAAAGAATAATTTCCACTTGTCCGAAATTCACGAAATACTTTTCCAAGATGTTCCATCTTTACACCTGCTCTGATAATTCTTCCCATTCAAGCATGGCTTCTTCCTGACGATGGCTGATTTTGTCCAGTTCAGCCTGCAATTCCATCAGTTTATCGGCATCGTTTGTTTCCAACATTTGTTCAGAAATCGCTTGACTTTGACTTTCTAACTCTTCAATTTCAGCTTCTAGACTTTCGATTTGTCGCATGAGCTTACGAACTTCTTTTTGACTTTCTTTCTGGGCTTGATAATCATTGACTGGCCTTGATTCTTTTACTTGATTGTTAGTTGAAGCTTCCTCTGTCAGACCGACTTCCATTTCAGCCTTTTTATCGACATAGTAATCGTAATCTCCCAAGAAGAGAGTCGATCCATTCTCTGACAATTCCAGTACATGAGTTGCCACACGATTGATAAAGTAACGGTCATGGCTAACAAATAGCAAGGTTCCATCAAAGTCAATCAAGGTATTTTCCAACACTTCCTTGCTATCAATATCCAAGTGGTTGGTTGGCTCATCCAGAATCAAAAAATTATTGTTTTCCATGGAAAGTTTAGCCAGAAGTAAACGGGCTTTCTCCCCACCAGACAGCATGCCAACTGATTTTTTGACATCATCTCCTGAGAAAAGGAAGGCACCTAGACGGTTACGGATTTCAACTTCTGGTGTCAGTTTAAAATCATTCCAAAGTTCATCAAGTACCGTATTACTTGGTGTCAGCTTGCTTTGGGTTTGGTCATAGTAACCAACCTCAACATTAGCGCCAAAGCGCTTCTCACCCTTGATAAAAGGAATATGGTCCACAATAGACTTGATAAAGGTTGACTTGCCAATACCATTGGGACCAACGATGGCGACAGCATTCATCTTACGAAGGTCTAGGTTAATCGGTTGTGACAGGACTTCCCCATTATAGCCAATAGCTGCATTTTCAACAGTCAAAACAACATTGCCCGACGTTTTTTCAGACTGGAAGGTCATGTTGGCTGCTTTCTTACCAGCTTCAGGCTTGTCCAAACGTTCCATTTTTTCCAGTTGTTTACGTCGAGATTGGGCACGTTTGGTCGTTGAAGCTCGGACTAAATTGCGATTGACAAAGTCTTCCAGAGCAGCGATCTCCTTCTGCTGCTTTTCATAATTTTTTGCTTCAGTAACTAGCTTTTGCTCCTTCAACTCGACAAAACGAGAGTAATTTCCCACATAGCGATCCAAGGAATGCTTGGTCAAATCTAGCGTAATTGTCGCAACCTTGTCCAAGAAATAACGGTCGTGGCTGACAATAATGAGGGCACCGCTATAGTTTACCAAGTAATTCTCTAGCCAGGCTATGGTTTCAATATCCAAGTGGTTGGTTGGCTCGTCCAATACCAAGAGATTGGGCTTTTCAAGAAGCATTTTGGCAAGTGCCAAACGAGTATTTTGACCACCTGAAAGCTCGGCAATTTTCATCTGCCACATAGACTCGTCAAACTTAAATCCATTCAAAATCGCTCGAATATCAGCTTCATAGGTAAAGCCACCTGCTTGGCGAAAATTCTCAGATAAGCGGTCGTAATCTGACATTAGCTTATTCAAGTCCTCACCAGACTTTTCACCCATCTCTAACTCCATCTGACGCAGTTGTTTCTCCGTCCGACGTAAGTCATCAAAGACATGAAGCATTTCATCGTAGATGGTATTTTCAGACTCAAAACGGCTATCTTGGGCTAGGTAAGATAGAGAAATATCTTTTTTCTTATTGATTTCTCCACTAGTTGGCTCCTCTTCTCCAACCAAAATCTTCAAAAGAGTAGACTTACCTGCACCATTTTTCCCAACAAGGGCAATCCGATCTCGTTCATCAACCTGCAGGTTGATATTATCAAAAAGAACCTCTCCTGCAAAAGAACGTTCAATTTTATTAGCTTGTAAAATAATCATAAAACTATTTTACTATCTTTTTCTATTTTATACAAATCATGACCACCCGTCAAACGGGTGGTTTGTCCCAGGGCTATAAGCCCAAATTACCAGCCAGCGCCTAAAGACGCTGGCTTTCACTTTGTTCAAGCCTCATTGCTCTTGACTCGTCACTTGCCTCTCAAAGAGGCTTTAGTATTACTTACCACTATCCCTAAAGGGATCCTCATATTCTTTTACACTTAATTTATCTAGTGCTATATCATGCTTTTCCTGTTCTTGAATATATTTCTTAATTGTGGCTTCATTAAGCCCTACTGTACTCACATAATAACCTTCCGCCCAGAAATGCCGATTCCCAAACTTGTACTTGAGATTGGCGTGTTTGTCAAACATCATGAGTGCACTTTTTCCTTTTAAATAACCCATGAAACTAGAAACACTTGTCCTTGGTGGAATACTGACTAACATGTGTACATGGTCTGGCATTAAGTGACCCTCGATAATTTCAACTCCTTTATAACTACACAAGCGATGAAATATTTCGCATAAACTACTTCGATATTGATTATAGATGACTTTTCGTCTATACTTAGGGGTGAACACAATGTGATACTTACAGTGCCACTTTGTGTGCGATAAACTATGAGCCTTTTGTGCCATATTTTTCTCCTTTCGCTTTACAATTGGCTTGAACACCTTTATTGTATCGCGTTCGGAGTTTTTTTGGTATAACCTTCGACGCGCACCCGCATAGCGGGTGGTTTTTTTGTCTCGCACCTAACGGAGCGAGACGGACTAATAGTCACATAATGCAATAAAAAAGTTTGAGTCTTAAGCTCAAACTTTTTTATATTAATAACCAATACCTCCACGGAATGTGCGAGCCATATCGTTTAAATCATAGTTCTTAGAAGAAGTGTCAATGGTCCATTTCCCATCTTTTTTACTCATTTTAATTTCATACCCCTCTTTTCTCATACTATCACTAGTATCTAGAGGAGTAGACTCAAATTGGCTTGGAGCATTTTCTAGAATATACTTCTCACCAGCTTTCATAGCTTCTGAATAGTTACCATATTTTCCTTTATTTTCTTCGTAGAATTTACGGCTTAGTTCAAAAACATTTAAGTTATCCAAGTCAATTGTTTCTGGTCTTACATAGATAACTGCATAGTCAGGCAAATAAGTTTTTACTTTGTATTCTACCTTTGCTCGTTTAGCATTAGCTTTGATATATCCTTCAGCAAAGGTGCGGAGTTCTGAATCTGAAGGTTTGTAGTTATAAAAACTTTTTCCGAATGATTCTGTAAATTTCTTAAGGGCACCTCTAAAAACTCCACTCTTATCACAAAAGAAAAAATCAACTGTATGTGTCTCATTTAGTTGGCACAT
>NZ_JAHZPT010000052.1:0-4854 GCF_019929545.1 Streptococcus mitis | reverse complement strand
CAAGTGACAAAGACCTTTGAAAACTGAACAAGACGAACCAATGTGCAGGGCACTACAACTAAGGTTGTAGTACTGAACAATGAAAAAAACAATAAATCTGTCAGTGACAGAAATGAGTGAGAACTCAAACTTTTAATGAGAGTTTGATCCTGGCTCAGGACGAACGCTGGCGGCGTGCCTAATACATGCAAGTAGAACGCTGAAGGAGGAGCTTGCTTCTCCGGATGAGTTGCGAACGGGTGAGTAACGCGTAGGTAACCTGCCTGGTAGCGGGGGATAACTATTGGAAACGATAGCTAATACCGCATAAGAGTAGATGTTGCATGACATTTGCTTAAAAGGTGCAATTGCATCACTACCAGATGGACCTGCGTTGTATTAGCTAGTTGGTGGGGTAACGGCTCACCAAGGCGACGATACATAGCCGACCTGAGAGGGTGATCGGCCACACTGGGACTGAGACACGGCCCAGACTCCTACGGGAGGCAGCAGTAGGGAATCTTCGGCAATGGACGGAAGTCTGACCGAGCAACGCCGCGTGAGTGAAGAAGGTTTTCGGATCGTAAAGCTCTGTTGTAAGAGAAGAACGAGTGTGAGAGTGGAAAGTTCACACTGTGACGGTATCTTACCAGAAAGGGACGGCTAACTACGTGCCAGCAGCCGCGGTAATACGTAGGTCCCGAGCGTTGTCCGGATTTATTGGGCGTAAAGCGAGCGCAGGCGGTTAGATAAGTCTGAAGTTAAAGGCTGTGGCTTAACCATAGTACGCTTTGGAAACTGTTTAACTTGAGTGCAAGAGGGGAGAGTGGAATTCCATGTGTAGCGGTGAAATGCGTAGATATATGGAGGAACACCGGTGGCGAAAGCGGCTCTCTGGCTTGTAACTGACGCTGAGGCTCGAAAGCGTGGGGAGCAAACAGGATTAGATACCCTGGTAGTCCACGCCGTAAACGATGAGTGCTAGGTGTTAGACCCTTTCCGGGGTTTAGTGCCGCAGCTAACGCATTAAGCACTCCGCCTGGGGAGTACGACCGCAAGGTTGAAACTCAAAGGAATTGACGGGGGCCCGCACAAGCGGTGGAGCATGTGGTTTAATTCGAAGCAACGCGAAGAACCTTACCAGGTCTTGACATCCCTCTGACCGCTCTAGAGATAGAGTTTTCCTTCGGGACAGAGGTGACAGGTGGTGCATGGTTGTCGTCAGCTCGTGTCGTGAGATGTTGGGTTAAGTCCCGCAACGAGCGCAACCCCTATTGTTAGTTGCCATCATTCAGTTGGGCACTCTAGCGAGACTGCCGGTAATAAACCGGAGGAAGGTGGGGATGACGTCAAATCATCATGCCCCTTATGACCTGGGCTACACACGTGCTACAATGGCTGGTACAACGAGTCGCAAGCCGGTGACGGCAAGCTAATCTCTTAAAGCCAGTCTCAGTTCGGATTGTAGGCTGCAACTCGCCTACATGAAGTCGGAATCGCTAGTAATCGCGGATCAGCACGCCGCGGTGAATACGTTCCCGGGCCTTGTACACACCGCCCGTCACACCACGAGAGTTTGTAACACCCGAAGTCGGTGAGGTAACCTTTTAGGAGCCAGCCGCCTAAGGTGGGATAGATGATTGGGGTGAAGTCGTAACAAGGTAGCCGTATCGGAAGGTGCGGCTGGATCACCTCCTTTCTAAGGATAAGGAACTGCGCATTGGTCTTGTTTAGTCTTGAGAGGTCTTGTGGGGCCTTAGCTCAGCTGGGAGAGCGCCTGCTTTGCACGCAGGAGGTCAGCGGTTCGATCCCGCTAGGCTCCATTGGTGAGAGATCACCAAGTAATGCACATTGAAAATTGAATATCTATATCAAATAGTAACAAGAAAATAAACCGAAAACGCTGTAGTATTAATAAGAGTTTATGACTGAAAGGTCAAAAAGTAAGGTTAAGTTAATAAGGGCGCACGGTGGATGCCTTGGCACTAGGAGCCGAAGAAGGACGTGACAAACGACGATATGCCTTGGGTAGCTGTAAGTAAGCGATGATCCAGGGATTTCCGAATGGGGGAACCCAACAGGTACTACCTGTTACCCGCATCTGTTAAGGATGTGAGGAGGAAGACGCAGTGAACTGAAACATCTAAGTAGCTGCAGGAAGAGAAAGCAAAAGCGATTGCCTTAGTAGCGGCGAGCGAAACGGCAGAAGGGCAAACCGAGGAGTTTACTCTTCGGGGTTGTAGGACTGCAATGTGGACTCAAAGATTATAGAAGAATGATTTGGGAAGATCAGCCAAAGAGAGTAATAGCCTCGTATTTAAAATAGTCTTTGTACCTAGCAGTATCCTGAGTACGGCGGGACACGTGAAATCCCGTCGGAATCTGGGAGGACCATCTCCCAACCCTAAATACTCCCTAGTGACCGATAGTGAACCAGTACCGTGAGGGAAAGGTGAAAAGCACCCCGGGAGGGGAGTGAAATAGAACCTGAAACCGTGTGCCTACAACAAGTTCGAGCCCGTTAATGGGTGAGAGCGTGCCTTTTGTAGAATGAACCGGCGAGTTACGTTATGATGCGAGGTTAAGTTGAAGAGACGGAGCCGTAGGGAAACCGAGTCTGAATAGGGCGAATTAGTATCATGACGTAGACCCGAAACCATGTGACCTACCCATGAGCAGGTTGAAGGTGCGGTAAGACGCACTGGAGGACCGAACCAGGGCACGTTGAAAAGTGCTTGGATGACTTGTGGGTAGCGGAGAAATTCCAAACGAACTTGGAGATAGCTGGTTCTCTCCGAAATAGCTTTAGGGCTAGCGTCGACATTAGAGATTCTTGGAGGTAGAGCACTGTTTGGGTGAGGGGTCCATCCCGGATTACCAATCTCAGATAAACTCCGAATGCCAATGAATTATGGTCGGCAGTCAGACTGCGAGTGCTAAGATCCGTAGTCGAAAGGGAAACAGCCCAGACCACCAGCTAAGGTCCCAAAATAATTGTTAAGTGGAAAAGGATGTGGGGTTGCACAGACAACTAGGATGTTAGCTTAGAAGCAGCTATTCATTCAAAGAGTGCGTAATAGCTCACTAGTCGAGTGACCCTGCGCCGAAAATGTACCGGGGCTAAAACAATTTACCGAAGCTGTGGATACCTTTATAGGTATGGTAGGAGAGCGTTCTATGTGTGATGAAGGTGTACCGTGAGGAGTGCTGGAACGCATAGAAGTGAGAATGCCGGTATGAGTAGCGAAAGACAGGTGAGAATCCTGTCCACCGTAAGACTAAGGTTTCCAGGGGAAGGCTCGTCCGCCCTGGGTTAGTCGGGACCTAAGGAGAGACCGAAAGGTGTATCCGATGGACAACAGGTTGATATTCCTGTACTAGAGTATGTAGTGATGGAGGGACGCAGTAGGCTAACTAAAGCAGACGATTGGAAGTGTCTGTCTAAGCAGTGAGGTGTGAACTGAGTCAAATGCTTAGTTCTATAACATTGAGCTGTGATGGGGAGCGAAGTTTAGTAGCGAAGTTAGTGACGTCACACTGCCAAGAAAAGCTTCTAGCGTTTAAACATACTCTACCCGTACCGCAAACCGACACAGGTAGTCGAGGCGAGTAGCCTCAGGTGAGCGAGAGAACTCTCGTTAAGGAACTCGGCAAAATGACCCCGTAACTTCGGGAGAAGGGGTGCTGACTTTAAGTCAGCCGCAGTGAATAGGCCCAAGCAACTGTTTATCAAAAACACAGCTCTCTGCTAAATCGTAAGATGATGTATAGGGGGTGACGCCTGCCCGGTGCTGGAAGGTTAAGAGGAGTGCTTAGCGTAAGCGAAGGTATGAATTGAAGCCCCAGTAAACGGCGGCCGTAACTATAACGGTCCTAAGGTAGCGAAATTCCTTGTCGGGTAAGTTCCGACCCGCACGAAAGGCGTAATGATTTGGGCACTGTCTCAACGAGAGACTCGGTGAAATTTTAGTACCTGTGAAGATGCAGGTTACCCGCGACAGGACGGAAAGACCCCATGGAGCTTTACTGCAGTTTGATATTGAGTGTCTGTACCACATGTACAGGATAGGTAGGAGTCTATGAGATCGGGACGCCAGTTTCGAAGGAGACGTTGTTGGGATACTACCCTTGTGTTATGGCCACTCTAACCCAGATAGGTGATCCCTATCGGAGACAGTGTCTGACGGGCAGTTTGACTGGGGCGGTCGCCTCCTAAAAGGTAACGGAGGCGCCCAAAGGTTCCCTCAGAATGGTTGGAAATCATTCGCAGAGTGTAAAGGTATAAGGGAGCTTGACTGCGAGAGCTACAACTCGAGCAGGGACGAAAGTCGGGCTTAGTGATCCGGTGGTTCCGTATGGAAGGGCCATCGCTCAACGGATAAAAGCTACCCTGGGGATAACAGGCTTATCTCCCCCAAGAGTTCACATCGACGGGGAGGTTTGGCACCTCGATGTCGGCTCGTCGCATCCTGGGGCTGTAGTCGGTCCCAAGGGTTGGGCTGTTCGCCCATTAAAGCGGCACGCGAGCTGGGTTCAGAACGTCGTGAGACAGTTCGGTCCCTATCCGTCGCGGGCGTAGGAAATTTGAGAGGATCTGCTCCTAGTACGAGAGGACCAGAGTGGACTTACCGCTGGTGTACCAGTTGTCTTGCCAAAGGCATCGCTGGGTAGCTATGTAGGGAAGGGATAAACGCTGAAAGCATCTAAGTGTGAAACCCACCTCAAGATGAGATTTCCCATGATTTTATATCAGTAAGAGCCCTGAGAGATGATCAGGTAGATAGGTTAGAAGTGGAAGTGTGGCGACACATGTAGCGGACTAATACTAATAGCTCGAGGACTTATCCAAAGTAACTGAGAATATGAAAGCGAACG
>NZ_JAHZPT010000051.1:0-5549 GCF_019929545.1 Streptococcus mitis | reverse complement strand
TCAGCTAGCTGATTTTTATTGAAAACAAGGTCAGAAGTCCCTTTATCCCTCGCTTTTGCAATGATCGCAAAGAAGAAATTCATCTCCTCTGCAGTCCATTTTCTCATAATGACGGTGTTTAAGTCGTTATGGTGTTTTACTACTTCGTTAGCCATATAAAAACCTCTTTTAGTTTATGTTTTTATTATACTCCATTTTTGTTATAAAAACAAGTTTTAAATTATGTTTCTATATACCGACAAAATGTTATCGAAGAACCGACATTTTGTTATCGAAGAACCGACATTTTGTTATCGAAGAACCGACATTTTGTTATTGATAAAAGCTGAAAACCCTTGGGGCTCTAAGGCTCGTGGAGGGGCTAAATATATATTAAACATTAATTAAATATATAATAAAAAGGAGACTCACTTCGTTCGCTCACTCCCCCTCATCTATAAATCAATTTATTAGTTAAAATTAAAACCTAATTAGTGCTATCTAATTACAATCCATATCTTTTCACTAAATCCTCTTTCGTAAAATAAACCCCTCTTTCCATATCTGCAACACTTTGATTTATTTCAGCCTGAAGTTTATCAAATAGAATTTCTGAGTCTGTGCCTAAAAGACGCTCTCTGACCTCTTCCAGAGGAATACACTCGCCTCGTTCATATGCTTCTAAACCTGCTTTAATTTCAGCCTGCAATTCTAGGAAGATTCGTTCCTTCTCCTCTTGATTCATATCATACCTCCGTTTATATGATTCCATTATACCTTTTTTGCAATAAAAAAAGCCTACTGGAAAGTAGGCTTTTGCTTTTGACTATTCAAGAATGGTTGCCGATTGCTCGACATTTTGTACTTGATAAAAGGCTGATATTTAATACCAGCCTTTTATTTTTATCTAAACCTTTAACTAATAATCTACAGTTTTTTTTGGAGAGAGTTTTTTACTTTTTTTCTTTTTAAAAATTGCATAATCGCAACCCCTAAAACAACAGATATCGCGGGAAATATTTTAACCACAAAGTAGTAGAATGCGCTTTCGAGAAATGACATCATTGTTCTCTAATATCTATAATTCTAGGGTAACTCTTTGACCCTGAATATTCAGTAGGTGGTTCATATACTTGTTTCATTCTAAGAATTACTCCCCGCTCAGCACCCAAATACGCACTTCCTACCGCTCCTCCTACTGCACCTATCATTGCTGCCCAACCAGCACTCAGTCCCGGAATTGCTCCTAATAAAAGTCCTGCCGCTCCTCCTCCTAATCCTATCATCGCACTCCAAGTCACATTATTGACATATACATCCATCAAGCCATCCCCTAAATGAACTACTTTATTTTCTCCTTTAACTCCGAACCTTTGAGTAAATGCGGAAAAAACAATGTTATACTGTTCTTTAGTGAACAAACCTTGGTTATACAAATCTTCGGCCGCCTTAAGAACATCAGCATTAGAAAATGTAACTTCGCCAGCCATTTCATCAGTCGCAGCCAATTTCATGTATCCTACATCAGGTTCATGACTCTGATTAGTCAACGCAAAAACAGGGGCAACATTACCCGATAGTAATAATGCGACACTAGAGACAACAATTATCTTCTTAACGTTCGCTTTCATAAGACGACCTCCTTAAATTAAAATATTTTTTATTTTTTCACCCTCAATTTACTACTTTTCAACAAAAAAAACAAGTCTGTTTTTTAATAAAATTTTATGGTATAATATAATAATAGTGCGAAAAAAGGAGCGGTTAAAATAAACCGCTCCTTTTCTACTACCAATTAAATTTTATAACATCTTTACATTTATCTCTCAATAGTTCAAAATCATTTTCATCAAGCTGATAAATTTTGGTATATTCTTTTTTGAACAACTCATTTCCTGATGAATCTAATAGAATATTCCCGTTCTCATCAATTTGTTTCTTACGTTGATTTCTGATTTTACGTTTATCTATTTCTTGGATCTTACGAACATAAATAAACGCATTATCATAGCTTGACTCAGTTTGATACTTATGGTTATCAATCGTGATTCCACCACGATATTTTTTACCTTTTTTCTTCCCAGTTATTGGCGCAACTAATAGAGTACCATCATCATTTGATACTTTACTAATAACAACAGCATAATGTTTACCATAAAACTCATTTCCGCCCTTTTTAGGGAAGTTAACTAGATATACACCACCAATATCCATTTTTCACCTCTATAAAAAAAAATTGAGACGTACCTAAAAGATACGTCCCCATGATATCCTTAACGAATAAGGCTTATAATTCAATATCGTATCCTTGACGAACAAGGCTTTTGACTAATTACATTATATCAAATAACCTTGAAATTTCAACAGTTTTTATCAATTATTTCTTCTTTTTTTGGTTGCTGGGCTTAAAAATTGTTTTTCAAGGTCATTTTTAATGATCATTGAAAAACAATTTTTTTACTGACGAAAATAGCGATAGCGTTCGTCAGTCGCTCTTATCGAAGAGCGAAAAAGCGACAGCTGGAAACCCGACCAAAGGGTTTTCAGCAAAGCGTTAACTGTTTACCCATGTATAGTAAATTTCGACAGAAATTTGCATGGGTAAACAGTTAACTAGCACTTTCGTGCGTTATCTCAAAAATTTACTATATCGCAAATTTTTGTCTTTGAGTAAGATTTCATCATGTTTTAAGATGAAATTTTTAAAGATTTTGCTCTCAAAATCCTCTCTTTTTCTCTCTTTTCTCTTCAAAATTTAGGCTGTGGATAACTCGTGTAGTAGTAGATTTTTTATTTTTTGCGTTTTATGGCATACTATATAGTGGATACAATTGACTGATTGGAGCAAGCAACAAGAAAGAGGAAAAACAAGCTCTATCAATCATTGTCTAAAAAATGTTTTGTCTGATTTTTATTTTTTGAAAAAAATGGCATAATAGTAGTATAGAAGATTGATTGATGTGGAGTAAGAAAAAACAAGAGTAAAAATATAAAAAGAAAAGCCTTGTGAAACATGGCTTTTTCTAGAAGAAAAAGTAAAAAGAATAAATCAAAAAAAGAAAAACTAAAAGAAAAATCAGAAGAAGAAAAAAGACGAACTTATAAATAGCACTTTTCTAAAATACTAAATAAGAAAAATAAAGGTAAAAGGAAAGGATAAACGATAGTGTTTAGAAGTGTTATTGTAGTTATTCAGATACCGATTTGCTCCAATTAAATCAGTCGCGGGATTTCACCTCCTAGGTACGCCTAAAAGTGAATGTCAAGGTCAAGACGAAAACATAGACCGCATAGTGTCATGGCATAGACGCTTAAATAAAAGTTGCCTACGGGGTCTTTGAACCCCTCCCCTTCGGGGCTTGAACACGGCTGGTTCACGGGGGTAATATTCTTTTTACTAAACAAAAAGGGGTCAATATGGATAACGAAAATAACGCTAATAACAAGGGTCGTTGGGCTAAAAAGAAAGAAAGAGCCCGTAAAAAATCGTATCGTCATACGGCTAACAAACGTCTCCTAGATATGTTTGAAGCTGGTAAGTCTTCTAAACGTTCATACGATAAGACTATTGATGATACCAAGAATAAAATATACTCTGAGCAAACATACAAAACTTACAAAAAGCAGTTTGGCTACTTTATGGAATGGCTGGGTCAAGAGCACCCAGAAGCCGTCAATATAAAAGATGCTCAAAAGCATGCTGATGAGTTCCTGCAGTATCGTATGGATAAAGGGGAAGCTCCCAGCACTTTATCCACTATAAAAGCTGCAATGGCGAAAGTTTTCGGAATTTCGTCTAGTACGCTTTTAAAAACCCCTCCGAGGGAACGCGCAGGGTACAAACGTAGTAGATTTCCTGTAGCAAGCGATAAGCATATCTCAGAAGCCACTGAGCGCCGTCTGGCGCGATTTACAAGCGCCACGGGGCTACGCAGGTCTGAAATGACGAAAATAACGTCTGATGATCTTTTCTTTAAAGATGGCAAAGCTTTCCTCAACGTCACGAAAGGGACAAAAGGGGGTAAAGCTCGTACAGTAGAAATCATGGGAAGTTCAGAAGAAGAAACAAAAGACATTATAAAATTCATTCAATCGAAAAAAGGACGGCTTTTTCCAAAGCTTCACTCCAATTTCGATAATCACTATTATAGAGGTGCATATGCTATGAGACTTTATCAGCATTATGCACGAAAAGAAAAAGATATCCCACGGGTAGACCGCTACGTTATGCGGAAAGACCGTGCAGGAGAAGTATTTGACAAAAGCGCCATGCGAATGGTTACGAAGAATTTAGGGCATAATCGAATTGACGTAATCGCTCAGTCTTATTTGTACCAATAATAAAAAATTATAAAATTTTGATGAAAAAATAGTGAAAAACGGGGTGCCTTGTACCCCGTTTATTTTTTGTCTTAATTATATTTACCTCTTCTAATACTCAGCATCGTCAATATCGTATAATTGCTCTATGCCGTTTTTATCGTAAAAATCACTTAAATATTCATCTGCTAACTCATACAATTGTTCTTCTTCGTCAAAATGATTTCCGTCTGCGTAGGAGGTGTACATGATTAGGGCTTTTGCTAATCTCAATACCCCTCTGCTAGATTCATTCTCTCTATATTTGCTCTCTTTATAGATAACCTCTTCGCATATTTCAAATAGTTCTTTTAACGAAAAATGAATTTCTTCAGCAATTTGTTTATGTTCCATCTCTATACCTCGTTTTCTTCTTCGCCTAGAAAGTCATAGATATCTGTCTGCCCTGGTACTACATCATCAGGCTCGCTAGATTTATCCAAGCGTGCAAGCATTTCTTGCTTCTTACGCTCCAACTCCTGCTTCGTTTCCTCGCTCGTTTCATTCACATAATCAGGATTGCTCCACTTTGGAACGTTGCTTTTCTTATTAGCCTTTTTAGGAGTGTTTTTAGGCTTATCGTACTTATGCGGATCATAAGCCTCTGTTACTTCTTTCTGCCATGTAAACTCATAGCCTAGAACGGGATTTCCTCGCTTATTTGACTTAATTTTTTTAACTTTTAGACCTACAAAATATGGAGAAAGTTGCTTTTTAATAGGATTTATAACAAGTCTATCTATGTGGCATGCCTTATAACTGGCTGGCATGTCCATTAATAGCTTAAATTCATCAATCGCAAACTCTTTTCGTCCCACAGTACGCCATTGTTTGAGTAGTCGGTAAGCAGTTTTGGCATATGTCGAACGGATAGTAGTAAACTCTTTCAATTCATACTGAGTAAAGTTGGCTGATAGACGGTTTAAGATATACTCAAAGTGAGGAGAAACAGACACTTTAGCTTGCATATCTGACAAATCTTCTTTCCAATCCACTCGAAAACGTGTAAACAGTGGCATATACTCAATAGAATTGCTTGTTTTTTCGATATATCTTAGCTGGCTTATATTATTAGCAAGACTATCCATTGTATCATAGAATCGTTTGTTATGTTGGATAGAATAGTCCGCTAATTCAGCTAGCTGATTTTTATTGAAAACAAGGTCAGAAGTCCCTTTATCCCTCGCTTTTGCAATGATCGCAAAGAAGAA
>NZ_JAHZPT010000050.1:0-5946 GCF_019929545.1 Streptococcus mitis | reverse complement strand
TTTTTCATTATTGTGATCAATTTCAATAAATAAAGCATCATAAATACTCGATATTTTCTGTGCAGAATCATTTGTCCAACAATATAAGGAACAACTTTTTAATTTATCTATTATTATTTTATCTTCTATATTTTTAGAAAGAAACTCCCAAAACTGTTCTGAAGGGATATCGTCATAAAAATTTTCCTTAATTTTATGACTAATATTCATACCTGATATAAAATATCCTTCTATATCAAGATAAGAGACAATTTTGTTAGGAGCAATAATAGGATTTTCTAATAGTTTATCTGTGATATGATCAAGTAATACTCCATCTAGTTCTGAGATAATTTCCTTTTCTTTAACATACTGAACATGATCAATCCACTCCAACCCTTTTTCTTTGTAGTTTTCACTAGAATACGCATCTAAAATTTCGTTTAACAAATCAGATAAAGTTACATCTGATTTAGCAGAAAATCTAAGATTATCAGCCCCATTTAACGTCGAATAATGACTATCATATGAGGCACGACCTGAAATTGATTTTAAAATATCAGCGTTTGTGTCAATATGTAAATCAGAATGAGATCCATAGCTTAAAGCCTGTCTTTGAATATCTAGATAGTTTGTGGATATATTTAATGAATTAAGACTTTTGATATTACTTTCTTCAATAAGATTAACAGCCGTTCTTAATCCAAAATTCCTAACTATAGATTGCTCATTCAACATAGTTCGACCGTATCCAAAAACCAAACTAAAAACATATTCTACTTCATCTTTTACATATTTAAGCATCATAACAGCTTTATTCGATTTGTTTTTATATAAATCACTATCCAATTCACCCTTGGTATAGGACCTAAGAGTATCTAACCACTCTACTGTGTTCTCTTCCGTAGAAGCAATATATATTATTCCTTCTTTGAAATTATTATGTTTTTCTACATCCAAATCATGAGAAGCAATCCCCTCTAAGTCACCTTTCAAGCACTTCTTGAAATCATTGGTATTATGTAATATCAAATTATAATTTTCAGTATTCTTACCCATTAATACTTCCTCAAAAATCTATTTTAGTTCATTATACCAAAAAACACGGCTTCTCACCGTGTTTCTGTGTTTATTTCACCAACTTCTTCATCTCATCAATACGTGCGACTGTCGCGTCGTATTTAGCTTGGTAGTCGGCTTGTTTGTCGCGTTCTTTTTGGACGACTTCTGGTTTGGCGTTGGCTACGAAGCGTTCGTTAGAGAGTTTCTTGCCGACCATATCCAGTTCTTTTTGCCATTTAGCCAGTTCCTTGTCGAGACGAGCCAATTCTTCTTCGACATTGAGGAGGTCTGCCAGTGGCAGGTAGATTTCTGCTCCTGTGATGACGCTTGACATGGCAAGTTCAGGTGCAGGGATGGTTGATGCGATTTCCAAGTGTTCTGGATTTGTAAAGCGTTTGATGTAGTTGACATTGCTGTTAAAGAAGGCTTCCAAGTCGCTATCGCTTGTCTTAACAAGGATGGTGATAGGCTTGCTTGGTGCTACGTTTACTTCCGCACGCGCATTACGAACGGCACGGATCAAGTCTTTGAGGCTTTCTACACCAGTGTGAGCTGCAAGGTCTTCAAAGGCTGGGTTGACAGTTGGGTATTCTGCTGTCACGATAGATCCTTCTGAGATTTGTCCAAAGATTTCCTCTGTCACGAATGGCATGATTGGGTGGAGGAGACGAAGGATCTTGTCCAAAGTATAAAGGAGAACAGAACGTGTGATGACTTTCTCTTCTTCATTGTCGCTATAAAGGACTTCCTTGGTCAATTCAACATACCAGTCCGCAAACTCGTCCCAGATGAAGTTGTAGAGGATGTGTCCAGCAACACCAAACTCAAACTTATCAAAGTTGGCAGTTGCTTTTCCGATCGTTTCATTGAGGTTGTGGAGAATCCAGCGGTCTGTAACATTTCCAGCTTCCTTGTTAACAACTTTTTCCACATTGGCAGTTGCTTGCTCAATAGTCAATCCTTCATTGTTCATGAGGATGTAGCGAGAGATGTTCCAGATCTTGTTAATGAAGTTCCATGAAGCATCCATTTTCTCGTAAGAGAAGCGCACGTCTTGCCCTGGTGCAGAACCGTTTGAAAGGAACCAGCGGAGGGCATCCGCACCGTATTTCTCGATGACATCCATCGGGTCAATCCCGTTACCGAGAGATTTAGACATCTTGCGTCCTTGCTCATCACGAATGAGACCGTGAATCAGAACGTTTTGGAACGGCTGACGACCAGTGAATTCCAAGGATTGGAAGATCATACGAGACACCCAGAAGAAGATGATGTCGTAACCTGTAACCAAGGTTGAAGTTGGGAAGTAACGTTTGAAGTCTTCTGAATCAACATCAGGCCAGCCCATGGTTGAGAATGGCCAGAGGGCAGAACTGAACCACGTATCCAAGACGTCTTCGTCCTGAGTCCATCCGTCACCTTCAGGAGCTTCTTCACCGACGTACATTTCACCCTCAGCATTGTACCAAGCAGGGATTTGGTGACCCCACCAGAGCTGACGAGAGATTACCCAGTCGTGAACATTTTCCATCCACTGGAGGAAGGTATCGTTGAAACGAGGTGGGTAGAATTCGACTTTGTCCTCTGTGTCTTGGTTGGCAATAGCATTTTTGGCCAATTGGTCCATCTTGACAAACCACTGAGTAGACAAGCGTGGTTCAACCACAACACCTGTACGCTCTGAGTGACCAACACTGTGGACACGTTTTTCGATTTTGACGAGGGCACCGATTTCTTCCAACTTGGCAACGACTGCTTTACGAGCTTCAAAACGGTCTATGCCTGCAAATTCGAAGGCCAAGTCGTTCATAGTTCCGTCATCGTTCATGACGTTGACTTGTGGCAAGTTGTGTCGTTGACCAACCAAGAAGTCGTTTGGATCATGGGCAGGTGTGATTTTCACGACACCAGTACCAAACTCAGGATCTGCGTGCTCATCTCCAACGATTGGGATGAGTTTATTAGCGATTGGAAGGATGACGTTTTTACCAATCAAGTCCTTGTAGCGTGGGTCTTCTGGATTAACCGCAACCGCCACATCTCCAAACATGGTCTCAGGACGAGTTGTCGCCACTTCAAGGGCGCGTGAACCGTCTTCTAGCATGTAGTTCATGTGGTAGAAGGCACCTTCAACGTCCTTGTGAATCACCTCGATATCAGAAAGGGCTGTGCGTGCAGCTGGGTCCCAGTTGATGATAAACTCACCACGGTAGATCCAGCCTTTCTTGTAAAGGTCCACAAAGACCTTGCGAACAGCTTTTGACAAACCTTCATCAAGAGTGAAACGCTCGCGAGAGTAGTCTACAGAGAGACCCATCTTGCCCCATTGTTCCTTGATGGTTGTCGCATATTCGTCTTTCCATTCCCAAACTTTCTCAAGGAATTTTTCACGGCCGAGGTCATAACGACTAATGCCCTCGCCACGCAAGCGCTCCTCAACTTTAGCTTGAGTCGCAATCCCCGCATGGTCCATCCCTGGAAGCCAAAGTGTATCAAAACCTTGCATGCGTTTTTGACGGATGATGATATCTTGCAAAGTCGTATCCCAAGCGTGACCAAGGTGAAGTTTCCCAGTTACGTTTGGTGGCGGAATGACGATTGAATAAGGCTTAGCCTTTTGATCTCCTGAAGGCTTGAAAACATCAGCATCAAGCCATTTTTGGTAACGACCAGCCTCAACCTCGGCTGGATTGTATTTAGGTGAAAGTTCTTTAGACATGTGTTTGTCCTTTCTCTATTTTGTTCATTTTATTTTGAATTTGCTTAGCAGCTTCTTTTGCAGTCAAACTCGTATTATTTATTTTAAAGTAATGGTGCAACTCATTCGGTTGATGTTGAGAATTTAATTGAAGTGTTTCAGCGGTCTCTAAAATTTCTCTTTCAGATACCTCAATATGTCGTTTTAAGGGTTTGTGCTTTAATCGATTCTCCGTTCGATTTCGACGTAAACGCTCTTCAAGACTTATTTCCAACTCAACAAACAGAATCTCTTGATGAAAGTTATCCAATAAATCCTGAATTTGCTTTAAATACATCAGCTGGTACTGATTTGAAAAATCAATCACGTCTGTTAAAATCACTGAACGCTGATTTCTTGCACTTGCCCCAAGGAAAGAAAAGGTGATTCCACGAACAAATTCCCACATCTCCTCTGTATAATCCTGATAGATTTCTAGTGCAAAATCGATGGCTTGATGGTTATAAAAGAGGGTAGCATCTGTCAGTCGAGATAACTCTTGACCAATCGTCATTTTTCCTGAGGCCGGAGCACCAATGATGAAAAGATGCATCAAATCACCTCCCACTCACTTCTCAGCAAACCATATATCAGACTGTCACAGCGGTTTCCTTGAACATCCTTTCTGTCTCTTATTCGAGCTTCGAGGGTAAATCCAAGCTTCTCTGCGACTCGTTGACTTTGGACATTGTATCCAAAACAAGTCAGTTCAATCTTGTGAAGATCCAAATCTTTAAAGGCTAAGTCAATCAAGGCAAGCGCTGCTTCTGGTACATAGCCTCGCCCCCAATAGTCTGGATGCAAGGTATAGCCAAGCTCTAGCACATCATCCGCATGGCGATGGTTGAAGTCAACCGAACCAATGACTTTATCTGTTCCTTTGACGACAAGCCCATAGCCAGCTGGGAGATTTTCCTTTTGATTGCGTTCTGGAAGAATGTGCTCTAGATAGTAAACCTCATCTTCCAAGGTCTTGACTGGAGGAAAGCCTGCTGGGTAAGAGACCTCTGGGAGACTAGCGTAGGTATGGATATCCTCAGCATCTGCCACTGTACGAACTCGTAGGACGAGACGTTCGGTTTCTAATCGTTCTGGTAATTCAGCTCTTGACATCCTTCATCCTCGCTTTCTTGATGAAGCTCCCCATAGGGTCAACACGGTTATCTAAATAGCGATAAACGCGCTGGTGACCGTCCCCCATAAAGTAAGTCGGTGAAAAACGGTCATTTTTAAAATGCCCTTTCTCATCCAAGAGATCTGGATCAGCAAGTCGCTCGATAATCTTGGCAAAGATATGACAGATTCCATCTTCCTCGATAATCCGATCTACCTGACAGTCCAATACGACTGGATAGGCCTCTAAAATCGGTGCCTGAGTCCGTTCAGAAATCTCGTAGTCTAGCCCCAGGTGTTTCAATTTCTCTCGATGACTGATAAAACCAGCCTGCTCCATCTCGATCATGAGATTTTCATCAGGAATATTCACAGTAAACTTCTGGTAATGCTTGATTTGCTCAGCCGCATTTTCCTCAGCTCCGACACCAATGACTAGCCAATCTCCCAAGCTATAAGAAGAGCTACAGGTCGTAATATTGTGTCCAAAATTCTGATCTTGATACCCCAAAATGAAGATAGGAAAACCATAATAGAGTTTACTTGTTTTAAAAGATTGCTTCATAACAACCTCCTTTTACTAAGACGCAAAAGAAAATCCCTGCCATCTACATGACAGGGACGAATGTATTTATCCGCGGTACCACCCAATTTCGGGCAGTTGCCCGCAACTCTCGTCTTTAAAACAAAAAGACACTTTTATTTCAATTTTTCATCCATTAGCAACCAGTTTTGACACATTTGTGGACTTCTCAGCTCCGCCACTTTCTGTAAAATGTGGGATTCAAAACACCTCTAATGGCTCTATTGTAGCAAGATTTTTTCGGAAATGCAAGGCACAAGACAGATTACTTGAACTTGATGCCATTTTCTTTCAATTTCTTAATAGTAGCTGGGCCGATTCCTTTTAAGGCAAGGAGTTCTTTTTCAGTCCAGTTTTTGAAATCTGACGCAGACTTAATTCCTTCATCATAGAAAGTTTTGGCACGATCAAGTGGAAGTCCACCCAAGTTTGCTGCAAAATCTTCTACAGAATTGGCTACTTTTTGAGCTTG
>NZ_JAHZPT010000005.1:0-89975 GCF_019929545.1 Streptococcus mitis | reverse complement strand
CAGGTTATGCTATTTTTTATGCTCTAATCCTAGGTGGGGAAAGGGATTGAGGGGCTTTTGAGGGTTACAAGTTTGAGATAATAATAAATTATTATCTAGAATACCACTATAGCGGGAAATATCCGCTAAAAGCTCACTTCGTTCGCACTTGATATAAATAAAGCATAATTTTTCTATATTATACACTTGAGGCACTATAACTGTTAAATTTGTTAAAGTTTTCCAACCTCTTCCTATCAACTCTTTCTCTGTTCAAGTGGTACGACTGCTAGTGTCTTTCCTAGACTCGCTAGGACTTTTAAGACTGTGTCCAACTGAGGGCTAGTCTTGCCTGTTTCCATTCTAGCTATGACAGGCTGGCTTACTCCACTAAGTTCTTCTAGCTTTTTCTGGCTGATTCCTTGCTCATATCTGGCTTCAATCAGCTCACTTATGATAGCCACTCGCATATCACTTTCAAGAATTTCATCCTTGGTAAAGAGTTCAGATCGGACATCCTTCCAATTACTCCCAATAGCACTATTTTTCATCACTTAACCCTCTTTCTTTTAAGTCCTTCAACTCACGCTTGGCTTTTTCAATCTCTCTTCTAGGAGTTTTCTGAGTCTTTTTGACAAAATGATGTAAAAGAACAAAACTACCATCAACCCATGCTACAAATAAAATTCAATCTCTCAGTGGTCTTAGTTCCCAAATCTCATCTTCCAAATGTTTGATATATGGTTCCCCAGCTCTCGTCCCATGCTGACTAAGCAACTCGATATAGTCATTTAGTTTATTGAGTTTGATGCGACTATCCTTACTTTTCTGACTAGCCAATTCTCTCATATAATCCAAGACTGGCTCATTTCCATTTTTGTCCATATAGAAGTAAATCGTATGCACCAAGCAACCTCTTTCTAATTTAATTATAACTCAAAAGTTATTAAAAGTAAATCTGAACACTCATAAAAAGAAGACCTTAGAAAAACTCTAAAGGTCTCATCTTTATTATTCGAAAAAATTACGAAAAGAGTTATAAAATGCTGACAATCCTTACGTTTACTTCAGCTTAATCCCCTTCTCTCGAAGATTATCCAGACACTCCTCATAGTATCTTGCATCATGCTCACTATAAATGGGTTTGCCTAGCTTCTCCTCAGACAAGTCTTGATAAGGAGGGCAGGTCTTGCCACGGTAGTTTTTATCCAACCACTCTGAACTAACATTGTAGCCACGGCCAGCCATCTCTTCCATAATCAAACGATGATAAGCATAGAGACGATAGGGAGAGTGAGTAAAGACATAGTCAACCGTCGCATGCTTTCTGCCCCAGCCATTCCCACGCAGAGCGCAGCACTCTCGATGTTGCCCCAAGAGCTGAGGACGGGGAAGTTGTGAAATCAAAGCCTCATGCCAAAGTCTCATGGGAGTCTCCTTTCAACAAGGTAGAATGTTGCAGATAAGCATTTGGGTAACATTCAAGCAAATCTCTCGTCTTAGCAATTAATTCTTCTTTGGTGGCATGACCAGAGTGATAACGCTCCAGTAAAAACATAAAATCCTTGCGTTCAGTCTCTGTTGCTTTCTTCTTGAAATAGCCCCAAATATGCTGAAAGGCATTGCAAACCTGACCTCTATGCTCAGGGATTTGACAGGCACGATCGATCAGTTCTTGAACATGACTTACTTCCACCTCTTCATTCTTCAAGTATTGGCGAATCTCATTGTAAATATTGCTAGAATGACTCAAAATGAGATATTTGTTTCTCGCCCAGAGTTGCTGGCAAAGGGCACGTTGGTTATTATTCATAATTGACATTATACCATGTCTGGATTCAGAAATATCTATTCCTACCTTATAATCTTATAAAATTGCCTTTTTTAAAGCCGCTTGCAGTTCTTCATCTACTGCGTAGATATAGAGTCCATTTACTCCTCTTGTAAGTAAAACATTTAATTCATTTTTTAAAAGATCTTCACCAAAATTTTTCATTTCACCATTTTCGAGTTTCCTATTTTGAACTGCTCCTTTATTTTTACTAGCAGAGATATCAAACTTAATTTTACCATCTCTATATTTAACCGATGGACCAATAATGACTCCAGCATAATTCAAATCAAAACCTTGCACAGTAAAAGTGGATCCTACTTCACCAATAGTTTGTGGTTGTTCAATCCAAGAAAGTTTAGAGTTTTTCCTATCCCTACTCAATTCTCTATTCCAAGGACAAGACCAGTCATCTATTTCCACACACCAATAATCTTTAGATTCAGGTTTAGATTGACTACTATATTCCCAATCATAAGTTGCTATTAACCTAGAAATCCCTAAATGACGATTCTCACCTTTTAATTTAATAGCATCCTGTAATTCCTTGGGAGAATTAAATATCTGGATATCATAGTTATTATCTTCTTTTAATTTGGTAATTTCTCTTTTATCAATAATATTTCTAATCCAACTAATTGTTGATTCACTAGCTTTTATACGCATTTGATTATTTAATTCAATTAAATTGCCAGACAGCCTCGCTTGATGCTGTAAAGTCAAAAATGAATCATCTACCCATATTTGAGATTTACTCATTATTTGATTATCATCGTACACTAAAACTACTACTTTCGATTTTGATATTATATCCTTTAAATGATTACCACCTTGATAAGCTTGATTTTTTGCAGTCAAAAGTAAGTGTCCTTCGTCAATAACAACTATACCAGCATTAGCATCTTGCTTTTTTAGTGCGTTTAAAAACTGAGTTGGTTTCATAGCAACATCAAGAGTTGAACCACTCTTCCATTCAAGCTTTTTCTCTATTTCTTTATAGACACTCAATTGATCATCATGATTAACAACCAAATTAATTGCATTATTTTCTCTTAGGAAATCCGTGTCATCAGAATTTAATAGATCATCGATTAAAGAACTCATCAAAACAGTTTTACCAGCACCAGCTTCTCCTTTAACCAAGATTAAAGTTCCAAACTCGTTCTTACTAAGCGCTGATGTAATTTTAAAAATGATTTCATTTTTCTCTTTTAATTGCTCATTGGTTAATTTATGAAATGGGGAAGATTTAAAAATTGCAGAATTTCTAACAATACTTTCTGCTGGAAATAAATACTTATTTTTCTTATTTAACGAACTCCAAATTTTGGTAAAAATCTCATCAAGCTCATCAGAAGTATAATATTTATTTTGAGGATTCCCTCGTCTGTTTTGAACATTTGAAACATTATCAACACTTAATAAATACAACATTAGTCTATTCTCAATATCTAGTGTCAAAGACTTATTAAAGTGATGATGACCTATAACAAACATTTTAGTAGTATTTGATTTTGAAAATTTAGTCCAATCTTCTCTAATTTCACCTAAATGTTGATTTGTACGACGTACAATATCTGTTGTTTCACCTACATAAACACTATATCCATCAGAATTTTTATCATTTACAATATATATAGTCGGATACTCAAACAATAGCATCTTGTTTTCATCACGAAAACTGATTTTTAAAGTTTCCTGTAAAGTGTCTAATGAACCACTTTCATATTTTACTTCTTCAATTACTGGTTTCAATATTTTACTCATATCAGTTACTCAACACTATAATTCAGTATATTTTTTATTATTCCCCTTACTTAATTTAACAGGATATTTCGCTTTATTTTTTTCTAATTTTTCTTCAATAATCTGTTCTATATCCAGTTGTAAATTATCAGCTAACATCATTGAATATATTAGCACATCCGCTAGTTCTTCTTTAATTCTTTCAAGAGAATTTGTTGTAACTTCTTCAGGCTGCTTCCATTGGAACAATTCTAGAAGTTCACTAGATTCCAGCAAGATAGAAATAGCTAAATCTTTTTCATTGTGAAATTTTCTCCAATCACGATCATCCCGAAATTTATTAATTTTCTCTATTGTTGATTTCATTTTAATTCTCCAATAAGTCTACTAACTTACATTATAACATGAAAATCTTTCTTAACTTCTACTAAAAGGTAAAGTCACAAAAATCCCCCTTAGAAATCCGCTTCTAAGGGGTTGTCTTTATCCTGCTGCTTGGGCTGGTTCTGCTGGTTTGGCCTTTTTATCTTTCTTGTTGCTAGTAATAAGACGGCGCTTGCTATCTCGGATGCTATTAAGTTCCTTGAGAAGTTGAGTCAAGTGTTCCTTTTCAGGGTAGGCTTCTGCACTGGCTGCGGTATAGCGCATAAAGAGGTCGTAGCTGGTTGAAAGTTCGGTACGGAGTTGTCTAGTCTTGCCGACTTCCTTGGCAGACTTAGAAGCACGCGCCTTACTTTCCACTTGGTCATATTCCTCTTGAGCATTGACCACCGCCGTCAGCATAGGAGTCAGTCCTAGACTGATCACTGCCTCATGATAGGGTGCTTCACTAAGCGTTTTGAGCAGGCTCTTGATTTCTGCCGTCTCCACATCATTGCTGTGCTTAGTGATGTCCTTGTACTTGGCAAAGACTGGTTTCAGAGTTTCATGAGCTTCTTTGAGCTTGGCATCCTTAATCTTCGCAAATCCTCTATGAAGGGTAAAGAGACCGACCAAGGCACTATCACGATTGCGATCAACTTCTGTCAGATTACTAGACTCTTTCGTCTCCACCGCCGCAAGTTGAGCTTGAAAATCATCCAGCTTGGTCTTGAAGGGTTCCAAATGTTTGGCATACATAGCCTCATCCTTGTTTGCCTTAGAAAAAGTTGCCAAGCTTTGATGAGTATCCATCATTAGGCTTTCAAACTCACGGTTGGTAAAGTTGCTGTAACTAAGAGGGCGAATAGCGTATGTTTTTGTCATGATAATATCCTTTCTATTTAACGAATCATTTTGTTTTTTCTTTATCAAACCAAGACTGGATTAGTTCTGGAAGATAGACCTGTTCTTGATCTGTTTTTACAATGCTTCCTTGTCTACCATGTTGAATCAAAGGTCTATCCTTAAATACAAAGACTTGAAACAATGCACAGACCAAAAATAGAAGCCCCCATAAAGGAAGTGTCGATAGCATACTCTCCTCATCATCTTTAACTTTCTTCATCAATTTTTCTCCTTTAAGTTAATACACTCATTCTAACAGTTTCCCAAACCATTTTAACCCCCATCCGCTCAACTGTCATTATTTCCATCTAAAATGTACTTTTCAAGACAAATCAGACATTCCCAAAATAAAAAATCCCTATCTGACTAGACAAACATTCCGTCTGTCAGATAGAGACTCTTACTATTTTTAGATTTTAGCTTTTCTAGCTTTAGAATACATCTAAACTTTAGGGAAGATGACTATTCGAAAGTTCGAAGACCTCAAAACTTTCGTAGATAAGCTATTCGAAGCTTAGAATACTTTTAAATTTATGGAATTGTGGTCGTTCTAAACTTAGAATACATGTAAACTTTAGGAAAGAGATCTATTCTAAATCTCGAAGGCCTGTATTCCCATCTATTTCTCAGCAAAAAGACTCATTCCCCCTTTCTCCTCCAAAATATGGTATAGTAGAATTATACTATCTATGAGGAGTTTACATGTCACAGGATAAACAAATGAAAGCTGTTTCTCCCCTTCTACAGCAGGTTATCAATATCTCATCGATTGTCGGTGGTGTTGGAAGTTTGATTTTCTGTATTTGGGCTTATCAGGCTGGGATCTTACAGTCTAAGGAAACCCTCTCTGCCTTTATCCAGCAGGCAGGTATCTGGGGGCCACCTCTCTTTATCTTTTTACAGATTTTACAGACGGTCGTCCCTATCATTCCTGGGGCCTTGACCTCGGTGGCTGGGGTCTTTATCTACGGCCATATCATCGGGACTATCTACAACTATATCGGGATTGTAATTGGCTGTGCCATTATCTTCTATCTGGTGCGCCTCTATGGAGCTGCCTTTGTCCAGTCTGTCGTCAGCAAGCGCATCTATGACAAGTATATCGGTTGGTTGGATAAGGGCAATCGTTTTGACCGTTTCTTTATCTTTATGATGATTTGGCCCATTAGTCCAGCTGACTTTCTCTGTATGCTAGCTGCCCTGACCAAGATGAGTTTCAAGCGCTATATGACCATCATCATTCTGACCAAGCCCTTTACCCTCGTAGTTTATACCTACGGTCTGACCTATATTATTGACTTTTTCTGGCAAATGCTTTGACACGTAAAAAATCCGTTTGGTTTCCCAAGCGGATTTTGTGCTTTATTTTGAAACTTCTTTTGCAAGGACAAAGTTCCCAAGTGTGGCAGAACCATTCCCTGCGACTGCTGGAGTCACGATGTAGTCACGCACATCTGGTACTGGTAGGTAGCCGTTGAGAAGAGATGTAAATTTCTCACGGACACGATCCAGCATGTGTTGTTGAGCCATGACCCCACCACCAAAGACGATCACATCTGGACGGAAAGTTACAGTCGCATTAACTGCAGCTTGAGCGATGTAGTAGGCTTGGACATCCCAGACAGGGTTGTTGAGTTCAATATTTTCCCCACGAATACCTGTACGAGCTTCCAAACTTGGACCAGCTGCATAGCCTTCCAGACATCCCTTATGGAAAGGACAAACACCCTTAAACTCTTTTTCAATATCCATTGGGTGTCTAGCAACATAATAATGACCCATCTCAGGGTGACCCGCACCACCGATAAACTCGCCACGTTGGATGACACCTGCACCGATACCTGTACCAATTGTATAGTAAACCAAGTTTTCGATACGGCCACCAGCATTGTTACGGGCAACCACTTCACCATAGGCAGAGCTGTTTACATCTGTAGTGAAGTACATTGGCACGTTGAGGGCGCGACGAAGGGCACCAAGCAAGTCCACATTTGCCCAGTTTGGTTTTGGAGTCGTTGTGATAAAGCCATAAGTTTTTGAGTTTTTATCAATATCAATCGGACCAAATGAACCGACTGCAAGACCAGCAAGGTTATCGAATTTTGAGAAGAACTCGATGGTTTTATCGATTGTTTCGATTGGAGTTGTTGTTGGAAATTGTGTTTTTTCTACAACGTTAAAGTTTTCATCACCGACAGCACAGACAAACTTTGTACCGCCCGCTTCCAAGCTTCCATATAATTTTGTCATGATAAACCTCTTGTTTTTATTTTCTTTATTATAGCATATTTCGAAAGTCTAAATTTCTCTATTTTTTAGATTTTCCTCTGTAAATCTTACCATTCAAGCAAAAACGAACAAACATGTCATTTGTTCGTTTTCACATTAGAGAGGATTGATTAGATTTTCACTTCAATCACAGCATCCCCCTTCGCAACTGAACCTGTTGCGACTGGAGCTACTGAAGCGTAGTCAGCTGTGTTTGTAACGATAACCATTGTTGTATCATCAAGTCCAGCTGCAGCAATTTTGTTTGAGTCAAATGTTCCAAGAACATCGCCAGCTTTAACCTTATCACCTTGAGCAACTTTTGCTTCAAAACCGTCACCATTCATAGATACAGTGTCAATACCAACGTGGATCAAAACTTCAGCACCATCAGTTGTTTTCAAGCCAAAAGCGTGTCCTGTTGGAAAGGCAATTGAAACTTCAGCATCAGCTGGTGCATAGACCACGCCTTGGCTAGGTTTCACAGCGATACCTTGTCCCATAGCTCCACTTGAGAAGACTGGGTCATTGACATCCGCAAGAGCGACAACATCACCAACGATAGGAGTTACAAGTGTTTCATTTTGAAGAGCAACAACATTTCCAGTAACTGCTTCTTCAACGAAGCGTTCTGTAGTAGTTCCTTCAGCAACCTCTACTTCATCTTCGTAACCGAACATGTAAGTAAGTGCAAAACCAAGGGCAAATGATACAGCTACCATCAGAAGGTATAGTGGAAGTTGTCCATTACCGGCATAAAGCATTGTTCCAGGGATGATGGTGATACCACTACCAGTACCAGCAAGTCCAAGGATTGAAGCCAATCCACCACCGATTGCACCAGCAATCAATGAAAGGAAGAATGGTTTACGGAAGCGCAAGTTCACCCCGAAGATAGCAGGCTCTGTAATACCTAGGAAGGCAGAAAGAGCAGCTGGGAAAGCAAGTGTTTTCAGTTTTGGATTTTTCGTTTTAACACCAACCGCAACAGTCGCAGCACCTTGGGCTGTCATAGCAGCTGTGATAATAGCGTTGAATGGGTTAGCATGGTCAGCAGCAAGCAATTGAACTTCAAGCAAGTTAAAGATGTGGTGTACACCTGACACGACAATCAATTGGTGAACCCCACCAATCAAGAAACCACCAAGACCAAATGGCAAGCCAAGAATTGCTTTTGTACCAATAAGGATGTAGTTTTCAACAACGTGGAAGACTGGTCCAATGACAAAGAGTCCAAGGATAGACATGACCAAAAGTGTCACGAATGGTGTTACCAAGAGGTCAATGACATCTGGAACAACCTTGCGGACAGCTTTTTCAAATTTAGCTCCGACAACCCCGATGATGAAGGCTGGAAGAACAGAACCTTGCAAACCAACAACAGGGATGAAACCAAAGAAGTTCATAGCTGTTACTTCACCACCTGAAGCGACTGCCCAAGCGTTTGGAAGTGAGCCAGAAACAAGCATCATACCAAGAACGATACCAACGGCAGGATTTCCACCAAATACACGGAAGGTTGACCACACAACCAAACCTGGCAAGATGATGAAGGCTGTATCTGTCAAAATTTGTGTGTAAGTTGCAAAGTCACCTGGAAGTGGCATTTCAAGAGCGTTGAAAAGACCACGCACACCCATGAAAAGACCTGTCGCTACGATAACTGGGATGATTGGAACAAAAACGTCACCGAAAGTACGGATAGCACGTTGGAACCAGTTCCCTTGTTTCGCAGCTTCTGCTTTCATGTCATCTTTAGATGATGTTGGCAAACCAAGCGCAACAACTTCATCGTACATTTTGTTTACTGTACCAGTACCAAAGATGATTTGGTATTGACCTGAGTTAAAGAAAGCACCTTGAACTTTTTCCAAGTTCTCAATCACTTCTTTATTGATTTTTCCTTCATCTTTGACCATGACACGAAGACGAGTCGCACAGTGAGCTACACTGTTGACATTTTCACGTCCGCCCAAGGCATCGATGACTTTTTTTGCAATTTCCTGATTGTTCATTTGCAAAAATCTCCTTATATAAAATTTTGTTATTGTTTGAAAGCGATTTTATTCGCCCTACGACTATTATTTTATCATGTTTTAGAAATATGTCAAGCGTTTTGCAGAAAAAATATTCTATCCACTTAGTGGGCACGCCATAGATTGATTGTTTTTGACTGTTTTAGCAGGCATTTCTTAAAAAAATAAGTTTGGAATCTTGTTTAAAAAGGATTTTGCTTCACTTTTTTTCAATTTTTTGTAGATAGATGATTGATTTTCTGGTTTTAATTTGTGACAAACGTTTGACATTTTTTTATCTTTTTTAACATAAAAGGCTTGCGTTTTTTATCGAAAACGGTTACTATTAGAAGTGATAAGATTTTTGGAGGAATGAATGAATGGAATGGACAACTGAGCGTCGTTACAGACTTTATCAAGATTGGACGCAAGAAGAAATTCAAAATATTAAGAAAAATATGGCACAATCTCCATGGCATACTCATTACCATGTTGAGCCAAAAACAGGACTTCTCAACGACCCAAATGGCTTTTCTTACTTTGATGGGAAGTGGATTGTTTTTTATCAAAACTTTCCTTTCGGTGCAGCCCACGGTTTGAAATCTTGGGTTCAATTGGAAAGCGATGATTTGATTCACTTCACAGAAACCGGAGTCAAAGTTTTGCCTGATACTCCATTAGATAGCCACGGTGCCTACTCTGGTTCTGCCATGCAATTTGGTGATAACTTGTTCCTATTCTATACAGGAAATGTCCGCGATGAAAACTGGATCCGTCACCCTTACCAGATTGGAGCTTTGATGGATAAGGATGGCAAGATTACAAAGATTGATAAGATCTTGATCGACCAGCCAGCAGACTCTACTGACCACTTCCGTGATCCGCAAATTTTTAACTTCAAGGGACAATACTATGCTATCGTCGGTGGACAGGACTTGGAGAAAAAAGGCTTCGTCCGTCTCTACAAGGCTGTAGACAACGACTATACAAACTGGCAAGTCGTTGGCAACCTTGACTTTGCTAACGACCGTACTGCCTACATGATGGAATGTCCAAATCTGGTCTTTGTAGGGGAACAACCTGTCCTTCTCTACTGCCCACAAGGATTGGATAAAGATGTTCTAGACTACGACAATATCTATCCAAATATGTATAAGATTGGGGCTTCCTTTGACCCTGAAAATGCTAAAATGGTAGATGTATCTCAACTTCAAAACATGGACTATGGTTTCGAAGCCTATGCAACTCAAGCCTTCAACGCTCCTGATGGACGTGCTCTAGCTGTTAGCTGGCTTGGCTTGCCTGATGTTTCATATCCATCTGATCGTTTTGACTACCAAGGAACCTTCTCTTTGGTCAAGGAACTCACTATCAAAGACGGCAAACTCTACCAATATCCAGTCGCAGCTATCAAGGACCTTCGTGCTTCTGAAGAACCTTTCTCAAACCGCGCCCAAACCAAGAACACTTACGAACTCGAACTCAACTTGAAAGCCAATAGCCAGAGCGAGATTGTCTTACTTGCTGATAAAGAAGGCAAGGGACTTTCCATCAACTTTGACCTTGTAAATGGTCAAGTGACAGTAGATCGTAGCCAGGCTGGTGAACAGTATGCCCAAGAATTTGGAACTATTCGTTCTTGCCCAATCGAGAATCAGGCTACTACTGCTACAATCTTCATCGATAATTCTGTCTTTGAAATTTTCATCAATAAAGGAGAAAAAGTATTTTCTGGTCGTGTCTTCCCACATGCGGACCAAAATGGGATCCTAATTAAATCTGGAAACCCAACTGGAACTTACTATGAATTAGATTATGGTCGCAAAACTAACTGATGTCGCCAAACTTGCAGGCGTCAGCCCTACTACCGTTTCTCGGGTTATCAATAAAAAAGGCTATCTATCTGAAAAAACCATTCAAAAGGTCAATGAAGCTATGCGAGAATTGGGCTATAAACCCAACAACCTGGCTCGCAGTCTACAAGGAAAATCAGCTAAGTTAATCGGCTTGATTTTCCCCAATATTTCTAACGTTTTCTATGCAGAATTGATTGATAAGTTGGAACACCAACTCTTCAAAAATGGCTACAAAACTATCATCTGTAACAGCGAGCACGATTCTGAGAAAGAACGCGAATACATCGAAATGTTGGAAGCTAATCAGGTGGACGGTATCATTTCTGGCAGTCACAACTTGGGAATTGAAGACTACAATCGTGTAACAGCGCCGATTATTTCCTTTGACCGAAATCTGTCTCCAGATATTCCTGTCGTCTCCTCTGACAACTATGCTGGTGGGGTCCTAGCCGCCCAAACCTTGGTCAAGACAGGCGCCCAGTCTATCATCATGATTACAGGGAATGACAACTCCAATTCTCCAACTGGGCTACGCCATGCTGGCTTTGCTTCTGTACTCCCCAAAGCTCCTATTATCAATGTTTCCAGTGACTTTTCTCCCGTCAGAAAAGAAATGGAAATCAAGAATATCTTGACTCGACAAAAGCCAGATGCCATCTTTGCTTCAGATGACTTGACTGCTATTCTAGTCATTAAAATTGCTCAGGAACTGGGCATTTCTGTCCCTGAGGAGCTCAAGGTCATCGGCTATGATGGGACTTACTTTATCGAGAATTACTACCCTCAACTGGCTACTATTAAGCAACCCTTGGAAGAAATTGCCTGCCTCACTGTTGACCTTCTCTTGCAAAAGATCGAAGGTAAGGAAGTAGCGACAACTGGTTACTTCTTACCAGTTACACTATTACCAGGAAAAAGTATTTAAACACAAAAAAACTCAGACCGATTCGTCTGAGTTTTTTTATGATCTTAAGTTTTCTAAATAACGCTGGGCAGTCTCTAAGTTAAAGGTTTTATCTGCGATGAGGCGCTCGACTAGGGGAACTACCTCGGATTCACTAGCTCCTGCTAGGAGAGCTAAGGATTTAGCCTGCAATTTCATGTGGCCTTGCTGGATACCCGTACTCACCAAGGCTTTGAGGGCCGCAAAATTTTGAGCAAGTCCGATAGACACGATAATCTGGGCTAATTCTTTGGCAGAAGGATTTCCCAGTAGCTCATGACTGAGGGCTACACGAGGGTTGAGACCAATAGAGCCACCCTTGGTCGCTACAGGCATGGGTAGTGTCATCTCACCAACTAATTCTTCTGTCTCCAAGTCTAAACGCCAAGAGCTAAGACCTTGGTAGCGTCCATCTTGACTGGCAAAAGCATGAGCCCCTGCCTCAATGGCACGCCAGTCATTACCAGTGGCAATCAAAATGGCATCAATACCATTAAAAATCCCTTTATTATGAGTAGCAGCTCGATAAGGATCAGCCTGCGCAAACTGACTAGCCAAAGCGATTTTCTCCGCAATCTCTCGTCCTTGATCCTTTTGGCGGCTCAAGTAGCGAAAAGCGATACGACAACTTGCAGTCACCAGAGAATCGGTCGCGTAGTTGGAAAGGATTCCCATAAGACTCTGCCCCTGGCTGAGTTCTTCCAAGATTGGTTTCAAGGCTTCCAGCATGGTGTTGAGCATATTGGCTCCCATGGCTTCCTGGGTATCGACATGAAGATAAACAACGAGAAAGTCTGTTTCACCTTTAATCTGTTCTACATGCAGATCACGCGCCCCGCCCCCACGTTTAACGATAGAAGGATAGGCTTGATTAGCAAGCTCCAAGAGCTCAGTCTGTTTGTTTACAATCTTCTCTTGGGCTTGTTCAGGATTAGAAACTTGATAAAGGGCTACCTGCCCAATCATCTGACGCTCATGGACTTGTGCGGTAAAACCTCCTGCACGCTTGATGATTTTACTTGCATAGCTGACCGCAGCAACCACAGAGGGTTCTTCTGTAACATAGGGAACGGTGTATTCCTGTCCATTGACAAGAACCTCTGGGACCAGCGAATAAGGCAGAGAAAAAGTTCCCACTACATTCTCACTCAGCTGGTCTGCCACAGTCACACTCATCTGTTCATCCTGCTCCAAACTCTCTTGTCTCTCAGGACTAAGGAGCGCCTGAGCTTTTAACTGCTCTAGGCGCTCTTGGTATGATTTTTTAGAAAATCCATTCCAACTTATCTTCATTATTTTTCAACCTTGCTATAACGGCGTTGGTGGTCAACAATTTCAACCAAGGCAAAATCTTGATTTTCATAGCCAGCAAACTGGGCAGAATTTGTTTCATCTAAGTCTACTTCCTCAAAGAAGACTTTTTCATAGTCTGCAACAGACAGGGCAGTTCGTTGGTTGAGCTTGTTCAAACGGTCTTTATCCAGATAAGCTTCATATCCTTCAACCAATTCACCACTAAAGAACTCAGCTACGGCCCCACTTCCGTAACTATAAAGGGCAATTTTATCCCCAGCCTTCAAGCTATCTGTATTTTCCAAGAGAGACAAAAGTCCAAGGAAAAGTGAACCTGTGTAGATATTCCCCACCTTTTGACTGTAGAGAATAGACTGGTCAAAATGCTTTTGCAAGAGGTCTTTTTTCTCTTGAGGCAGGCTCTTATCCATGATTTTTTTCAAGCCTTTTAAGGCTAATTTAGGATAAGGCAAGTGGAAGCAAACAGCCGCAAAATCATCTAAGATAAGCTGGTAACGTTTTTGGTATTCAAGCCAAGTCGTTTTCAAACTATCTAAGTATTGCTGGGTAGAATAAACACCATTTACATAAGGCGTTGTTGAGTAATTTGGACGCCAGAAATCCATGATGTCACGAGTCTGAGCCACATTGTCGTTATTAAAAGCCATAATGCGTGGATTCTGTGTAATCAACATGGCCACACTTCCAGCACCCTGAGTGGGTTCTCCAGGTGTTTCAATACCATATTTGGCAATATCACTGGCAATGACCAAGACCTTGGACTCTGGAGAATTTTCCACATGCAATTTGGCATAATGAAGGGCCGCTGTCGCTCCATAGCAGGCTTCTTTAATCTCGAAACTACGAGCAAAGGGCTGGATGCCCAGCAAACCATGCACAAAGACGGCCGCAGCTTTACTCTGGTCAATTCCTGACTCGGTAGCCACAATGACCATGTCAATTTCTGCTCTTTCTTGCTCAGTTAAGATAGAGTCACTAGCACTGGCAGCCAAGGTCACGATGTCCTCAGTTAGGGGCGCAATACTCAATTCCTTGAGTAAGAGTCCTTTGCTTAATTTTTCAGGGTCAATTCCCCTCGCTTCTGCTAAGTCTTGTAATTTCAAGACATATTGACTGGTCGCAAAACCAATCTTATCAATACCGATTGTCATATTTACCTCTGTTTTATCATTCATTGTAAAAAATCGTTCTATACTATTTTATCACAAATAGCAGTAAAAGAGAGAAAAAAGACTTGATTCACCAAATCAAGTCGCTTATTATTCTAACCATTATGCTGTTTTCGTAAGTGAGAATAAAGTCTGAGAATCACTGTTCCACTAGCCATTCCAATGGAAATCACCAAAGCCAACATAACAACCAAGGTTGCACTAGCAATGGCATGACTGTAATCTCCTGTCACAAAAAAGGCTGTTGTTCGATAAGAAAGATAACCCGGAACCAGAGGTGCCAAGATGGCTAAGATAAAGACCACAGCAGGTGTCTTATAAAGAATACTTAAAATCTGGCTGATACAAGAACCGATAATGGCTGCAATAAAAGTAGCCACAATAACATTGGTCGGTTCCTTTAGCAAGAGATAGATTAGCCAGACAGCCATGCCCAAAATCCCTCCAGGTAAGAGCATAGAGCGTTGCACATTGAGTACAATTAAAAAAGTGATAATAGCAAGAAGACTTGCTACTGCTTGTAATAAAAAGGTTGTTAGTGTCATATTAATTCATCAATACCAAGGCGACAGAAGTTCCCGCCCCTAAAGCAAGGGTAATGAGCAGGGATTCAAACATCTTACTCATACCAGAGTTTATGTGGTTGGTCATAATATCACGAACCGCATTGGTCAAGGCAATCCCTGGTACAAACGGCATAACCGCACCAGCTATAATCAAATCTGCCGTTGAAGGAAAACCTGTGTAGCGAGCCCAAAACTGGGCAATCATCCCAAAGACAAAAGCTCCAGCAAAGGCTGTCACAAAGGGAATTCGGATAAACTTCTCCACATAGAGGGAAAAGGCAAAACCAAATAAGGTAGCCACTCCTGCCCCAAGTGCGTCGTAGATATTTCCACTAAACATAATTGAAAAGAAAGGAGCACTAAAGGTCGCAGCCAAAGTTACCTGCAACTTAGTATAGGGAAGAGGTTGAGCTTGCAAGGCCGTCAATTGCTTAAAGGCTGTTTCTAAATCAAGCTTTCCACCTACTAACTGACGAGAAATCTGATTCACATCGCAGACTTTTTCAATGTTATAAGAAGAGGAAGTCACGCGTTTCATTCGCGAAATATTGGTATTTTCAATCGAGAAAAAGATAGCGGCAGGCATGGCAAGAACATTGCAATCCACAATCCCCTGCGAATGCGCAATACGGATCATGGTATCTTCTACACGATGAATCTCTGAGCCACTTTTGAGAAGAATGGTTCCAGCTAACATAATCACATCGATGACGGCATTTAATTCTCTTGATTCTTCCATGCATTCCTCCTTTTATCAACTCCTTCTATTCTATCACAAATCCGGACTCAAAAAAAATCTTTGCCATGAAATCATGACAAAGATTCTAGTATCACTATGGATTATCTGGGGAAGTATCTCCTCGTTGTGAATTACCTTGCGAGTTTCCTTGTGTTGGGGAGGTTTCTGCATTCCCCGGCTCGTTAGGTTTCCGAGAAGAACTAGACGACGAAGAGGATGAGGATGAAGATGTTGAAGAAGTACGAGTTTGTTTTGCTTTATAAATAGAAATTTTAACACGAGTGGTGTTCAAATCTACCTTTTCAGCCGGTTTTGGACTTTGCTCTACAACAGTCCCCTCAGCAGTTCCTTCAGGAGCTTTAGACACTTCTACAACTTCGATATTAGCTTTTTTAATGTCATATATCTCTGTAAGATTATTGACTGCAAATTCTCGACTAGAACCAATATAGCTTGGCATTGAAATAGAATTCACCTTCTTAGCGACTGTCAAAACTATTTGAGTTGCCTTGCTAAGATCATAGGTTGTTCCCTCCGGTAAACTTTGTTTCATGATTGTACCGGCTTCGATTTCGTTGGATTCTTCTTCCTCAATCTTAATCAGATTTTCTGGAACCTTCTTACCCTTCAATTCTGCCACTACATCACTGGACTTTCTTCCGAGATAATTTCCGAGTTGGAAAGACTGCTGACCAGAAGACACAATCAAATTAATTTTTGTTCCTTCTTTACGTGTTTTACCAGCTTCAGGGTCTGTACGAATAACCCGACCTTCTTCAACCTTATCACTGGCCTCTGATTTTTCTTCACCAACCTCAAAATTGGCTTTCTTAAGCGCTTCTTTAGCCTCAGCAACCGTCTGACCTGCTACATTTGGAATAGCAATGGTAGCAGGCGTTCTATATAAAATCCATACTAAGGATGCCACAACCAACAAGAAGGTCGCAAATAAAATTGGATAACGTGCTTTCATGCGACGCCGTTTGGCTGGCTTGGGAGTAGGTGCTGTTTTTTCTGTCTGATGAGCCTGGGGGTTAGGTTGAGGGCGTCCCTCTTGTACCGGAGCTTTAGGAATAGAAGTCAGCGTACTTTGCGGAACTTTAGGCAAAGTTTTGGTATCCGCCTTAGTCGCAGCATCAAAGACTAACTTTGATTCATTGCGACGATTGTAAGACAAACTGCTAGACAAATCCACATACATCTCAGCAACTGATTTGTAGCGATCTGTTAATTTCTTTGCTGTTGCCTTGATAACAACATTCTCTAAAGCCTGAGGCACAGATGGATTTTCAGCTATAACCGATGGCAGTGGTTTCTGGAAATGCTGGAGGGCGATGGTCACTGCACTATCCCCATCGTAAGGAATATGACCTGTCAGCATCTCATAGAAAATAATCCCCATGGCATAGATATCACTCTGCACAGTTGCTTTAGAACCACGCGCCTGCTCTGGCGATAAATAATGAACCGAACCCAGCATTGAGTTAGTCTGAGTCAAACTCGTCTCTGCAAAGGCTACTGCAATCCCAAAGTCTGTAACCTTGGCAGTCCCATCTGGGGTCAAAAGGATATTTTGCGGTTTCAAATCCCTGTGAACAATTCCTCGAGTATGGGCTAAGCGCATAGCCAAGAGGATTTGTCCCATGATTCGAATCGCTTCTTCATTTGAAAGAGGGTGATGTTCCTTGATATAGCGTTTGAGGTCTAATCCAGCAACATATTCCATTGCGAGATACTGTTGTCCCTCTTCTTCACCGATATCTGTAATCCGAACGATATGAGGATGGTCCAGATCTGCCATGGCTCTCGCTTCCCGCTGAAAACGAGCCACTGCAATAGGATCTGTTTGGTAGTTGGTCCTCAGGACCTTCACTGCCACTTCTTCACCGTCCAAAATCAAATCCTTGGCCAAATAGACATCTGCCATGCCTCCTCGACCAATTTGTTTGATAATCCGATACCGCCCGGCAAAAATTTTGCCGATTTGGATCATTCTGTTGCCTCCTCATTAACAGCAATAAGGGCAACTGTGATATTGTCTAAACCACCTGCATTGTTGGCAAAACGAATCAAGGTTGCTGCCTTATCTGCCAAAGAAATATCGCTGGTTACAATATCAGAAATCTCACTGCCTGAAATCATATTTGTCAAGCCATCACTATTGAGTAAGAGATAGTCTCCCGGCTCAAGGGTAATCATTCCAAAATCAGGCTGAATTTCATCTTTTTGACCAATTGACTGGGTAATAATGTTTTTCTGTGGATGGCTAGCAGCTTCTTCAGGTGTCAATTGACCTGCCTTAAGCAATTCATTGACTAAAGAATGGTCGCTCGTTAACTGGTGGTATTCTTCTCCACGAATCAAACCGATACGAGAATCCCCAATGTGGGCATAGATAGCTTGATTATCAATAATGGCTACAGCCTCAAGGGTTGTTCCCATTCCTTTATAGGCTTCATTTTGTCCCAATTGGTTAATCCTTTGATTTTCAATCTCAAGGTTGTTAGCAAACCATTCACGCACTTCATTAACTGTATCGATTTGAGTATCTACCCAAGCTACACCTAGGTCTGTTACCGCCATTTCACTAGCGATATTCCCTGCACGATGACCTCCCATACCATCAGCTAGGATAATCATGGTACGTCCAGCTCTATTGACATAGTGGTTGACATAGTCTTGGTTATTTGTTCGTTTCTGACCAACATCTGTTAATAATGAAATTTCCATGTGTTAGTTCCTTCCTAATCCGATATCTTGCGAAATTGACTGATGAAGAATCCATCACTTCCATACAATTCAGGTGTGATGAGGATACAGCCATCTTTCATGATATCCTTACATTCATGTTCTAGTGTTACCTGCTCAAATTCAGGATGACTTTCTAAAAATGCCTGTACGACTTGAAAGTTCTCTTCTGAGACTATAGTACAGGTACTATAAGTTATTATACCACCTTTGCGTAGTGTTTGACAAACACTACCTAATATTTCTAGCTGAATTTCCTGCAAGGACGCGAAATCTGCCGTTTCTTTATTGTATTTGATGTCTGGTTTTCGGCGCAGAAGACCGATTCCTGAACAGGGAGCATCCACCAAAATCTTATCAAAAGAATCCTGACCAAAAAACTCATGTACCTTTCTGGCATCCAATTTTTGCCTTTGAATCCGATCTGCAACCCCTAGACGTTGGGCGTTTTCTTGAATTAAGTCCAACTTATGGTCGTACAAGTCCAGAGCAGTAACCTGACCTGTCGTGAGATAAGAGGCTATATGGGCTGTTTTCCCACCCGGAGCAGCACAGGCATCTAGAACCTGCTCATGCCCTTTTAAATCAAGCGTCGGAGCAACCAGCTGACTAGACTCGTCTTGGATAGTAATAGCCCCCTCTGAAAATAGGTCATGTCCCGCAAAGTGGCCTTGCTCCTTAACCAGACCAGAAACAGACAAAGGTGAAGCACTGGCCTCCAACAAGGTTTGGATTTCCTCTTTTCGGTTTAAATCAGTCACACGAATACTGGCCTTGTTGCGCACCAAAAGACTTTCAAAAATAGCTTGCGCTCGCTCCTCTCCGTATTCTTCCTTGAGCTTGGCAACTAGCCAAACTGGGAGAGAATAGGCAATGGAATCACGCTTGTTTTTTCGTTTGATGCTGGTGATATCTGGCCAGCCTTCACGTAGAATACGACGAAGGACGGCGTTGACCAATTTTTCACTGCCTTTTTTACGGACTTTGGCCAATTCTACTGCTTCATTGACCACAGCATGGTCTGGAATCTTGTCCAAATAGCGGAGTTGGTAGGCACTCATGAGGAGAAGGACGTAGAGCCAGCTGTCTAACTGATCTCTGTCTTCGATAAAGTGGGATAGGTACCATTCCAGAGTCAGTTTACGGGCTACCGTTCCATAGACCAGCTCGGTCGCCAAACCCTTGTCTGCTGCTGAAAGTTGGCTTCCCTTGAGATGCTTATTTAAGGCGATGTTTGAGTATGCTTGGTTGATAAAGACATCCTCTAATACTGCTAGGGCTAGACTTCTAGCTGTTTCTACTTTAGTCACCAAATCGTTCTCCTACTGTCAATGTCCGTCCAACACCGTTGAGGAAGGAAGCAATGTCCATCTTAGGTTTGCCTGCTGGCTGCACTTGTTTGAGAGACAGAGCTCCTACTGCCGTTGCGACAATTAATTCTTTCTTGCCAATAGAGAGGATTTCACCTGGATTTCCCTGACCTTCTACTGACAAGGCTTCATAAATTTTAAAGCGGTCGCCTTTAAGGAAAGTGTGGGCAACAGGCCAGGGGTTCATTCCACGGATTTGGTTAAAGAGTTGGCGATTGCTTTTAGTCCAATCCAGTTTTTCTTCTTCTGGCTTGATATTTGGAGAGAAAGTAACCTGACTTGGATCCTGCGGTTCAGGTTTAATATCACCAGCAATATAGGCAGGCAGGGTATCCAGGAGCAAATCACGACCAACTAGCGCCAATTTCTCAAACAAGGTGCCGACATTGTCCTCATCCGTAATCGGAATACTACGACGAGAAATCATATCTCCTGCATCCATTTCCTTAACCATTTCCATAATGGTCACACCAGCTTCCTCATCCCCTTGAATCAAGGCATAATGGATAGGCGCACCACCACGGTGTTTAGGAAGGAGGGAGGCGTGAACATTGACAGCAAAGTCCATGCTATCAAGGAGTTTACTTGGGAGAAACTGCCCAAAAGCAGCAGTCACAATTCCATCTGCTCCTAGCTGCATAATAGTTTCCATCTCTGGACTTCCAGATAGTTTTTCAGGTTGGTAGATAGGAAGTCCTGCCTCTTTGGCAGCTTGTTTAACTGGGGTTTCCTGGATCACTTTTTTACGTCCGACAGCACGGTCTGGCTGGGTCACAACGGCTAGAATTTCGTAACGGTCATCTGTCAAAAGCCCTTTTAAAACTGTTGCTGAAAAGTCGGGTGTCCCCATAAAGATTAATTTTGTCATATCTTCTCCTTCTTATAAAAATTGCTGTGGCTCATGGTCAATGCTGAGACGAAGCTCACTATTTTCCCGTTCTTGAGTCAAGGCCAAGACCTGATTGAGGGTCGGCCCCAGCTCATCTTCTAAACGGTATTTAATCAAAATCTGATAATGATAGAGGTTGTGGGTACGAGCAATGGGTTTGGGCGTTGGCCCAAGAATGTTACTGATCTCTGACAATCCTGACCGCAAAATGTTCATAACTTCATAAGCACGTTTGACCACCTCTTCCTCTTTCTTGTGAGAAAGGGTAATGCCAATGGTGAAATAGTAAGGCGGATAACCAAGTTGTCGTCTGATTCCCATTTCATAGGCATAAAAACCTTCGTAATCCTGATCCTTTGCAAATCGAATAGCGTAGTGCTGCGGATTGTAAGACTGAATCAAGACCTGCCCAGCTTTTTCAGCACGACCTGCCCGGCCTGCAACCTGAGTCAAAAGTTGGAAGGTTCTCTCAGAAGAACGGAAGTCTGGCAAATTCAAAGCCGTATCCGCATTGAGCACTCCGACTAAAGTCACATTTGGAAAATCCAATCCCTTGGCAATCATCTGAGTACCTAGTAAAATATCTGCTTCCCCTCTACCAAACTGGTCAAGCAGAGCTTGATGACTACCTTTCTTACGAGTCGTGTCCACATCCATCCGCAAAATGTGGGCCTGCGGAAAGAGTTCTGCCAGCTCATCATAAGCCTTCTGTGTCCCTGTCCCATAGTAACGAATACTTCGGCTCTTACAGTTAGGACAGACCTGAGGAATGTCCTTCGAAAAACCACAATAATGGCAGTTCATGGTCTTGGTATCCATGTGCAAGGTCAAGGAAATGTCACAGTTAGGACAAGTATCCACGGTCCCACACTCCCGACACATAACAAAGCTAGAATAACCACGACGATTGAGCATAAGAACCACCTGCTCTTTTTTAGCCAGACGATCCTGAATCGCTTCTAGCAAAGGTGGCGTAAAGTTTGACGTCTCGTTTTGTCCGATATAGTCCCGAAAATCAATCACTTGAACCTCAGGAATCCTAGCCAAAGGATTGGCCCGTTGGGTCAGACGTAAGTGTTGATAGACGCCTTTGCCAGCCCGAGCACGGCTTTCCAGACTAGGAGTTGCTGAACCAAGTACCAGAGCTGCTTGATTGTACTGGGCCCTCAAAATAGCTACATCCCGGGCGTGGTATCGGGGATTGCTGTCCTGCTTATAAGTCGCTTCATGCTCTTCATCAATAATCATGACACCCAGATTTTTCAGCGGAGCAAAGATGGCCGATCTGGCACCAACCACAACTTGGGCATCGCCGCGTTCCACCTTGCGCCATTCATCATACTTTTCACCATTGGACAAGCCTGAGTGAAGAATGGCCACCTTGTCCCCAAAACGAGCAATAAAACGCTCCGTCATCTGTGGAGTCAAGGAAATCTCAGGCACCAGCAAAATAGCTGTCTTGCTCTTGTCCAAAGCCCCTTGTATAATCTGCAAATAAACCTCGGTCTTCCCACTTCCTGTAATCCCTTGAAGGAGGAAGGGAGGCTGATGACTGCCAATCGCACTCACAACCGCATCACGCGCCTGTCTTTGCTCTGGATTTAACTCCAAAGGTCTACTTGCTTCAATTCCTTCAAAATAAGCAGCCGAGCGTTGGACTTCCTTTTGAACTATGGTCACAGCACCTCGTTCCACAAAGAAGTTAACTTGCTCCCTCGAATAGAACTCTAGCAAACTAGCCAAGGAAGCACTCTCAGGATGAGAAAGCAAATAGTCTCTCAGTTCTAACTTTTTCTTGGCGCGTGTAGAAATCTCTACACTTTCTAATTGAGCAAGGTCAACCTCATACCAAGACTGGGTCTTGACCTTCTTTTGATCAATCGCCTGATATTCTAGACCAAGCAGGCCTTTTCTAGTCAAACGCATCATTTCAGCTTGCTTACCTAAATCTAGAGAAGAAAAGGCAAGCGAATCTTCTGAACCAAACAAGCGCTCTCGGTCTTCCTGACTCAGACCTGCCATAGGATAGAGAATTTTGTCATAGCTAGAGTTCAGAAACCCTGGTAACATAGCCTTGAGGATAGAAATTTTATAGGAAAAGACGGATTTACGGAGCTCCTCAGCCAGCCAGAGTTGTTCTTGCGTGAGAACAGGGGAAAAATCCAGTACCTCGGCAATATCTTTTAAATCTTGCTCCATCTCTTCTTCATCCAATTGGGACTCCAAACCAAGAACAATCCCTTGAATCAGGCGATTTCCCTTACCAAAAGGCACATGAACTCGCATCCCAACTTCCAGCATTCCCTCAAATTCCTCAGGAATCCTGTAACTATAGGGCTGGTCCGTCTGCATCAAGGGCACATCTACAATAATCTTGGCTATGGGCATCTTCTCACCTCCTCCTTGTCAGTACATTCTTGCAATAGAAAAAATAAGATTGAGTCCCCCCAACCTTAAATTTTTTCACCATCTTCTTTTTCTTTAGCGATTTGCTCTTTGATTTTCTTTTCTTCTTCTTCTTTGCGGCGTTTTTCTTCTTCGATACGGCGACGCACTGCTTCACGTTTTCCTTCTGGATCTGGGTGAATTGTAACGTTTCCTGATTCGATTTCTTCTAAAGCGCGAAGAGTTGATTTTTCAGACTTGAAACCTTGAGTTGCTGGAGCACCTGCTTCCAATTCGTGGGCACGTTTTGCTTCCAAGATTACGAGTGAATATTTTGAAGGAACCTTGTCGAGCAAGGTATCAATAGAGGGTTTTAACATCATTTGCTTGTACCTATTTTCTAAATTTTATCGGGTAGTTGGAGACTTTGGTAACATCTCCTGATAGTGACCAATGACACGATCCACACGGAAGTGCTCTGCTTCGATCACACGTTTGACACGCTCAGCAGCTAGGGGCACCTGATCGTTGACAATCGCATAATCATACTCACGCATAAGGGCAATTTCTTCCTTGGCCTTTTCGATTCGTTGGGCAATCACTTCTGCACTGTCTGTTCCACGTCCTACCAAACGATCTTGCAATTCATCCAAATCTGGTGGTGTCAGGAAGATAAAGACAGCATCTGGAACCTTTTTCTTGACTTGAAGAGCTCCTTGAACTTCAATTTCAAGGAAAACATCGATCCCCTTGTCCAAGGTTTCATTGACATAGGTCAGAGGAGTGCCATAGTAGTTGCCGACATATTCTGCGTATTCCAACATCTGTCCTTGACGAATCAGCTCTTCAAATTCTTCACGAGTACGGAAGAAATAGTCCACTCCGTCCACTTCACCAGGACGTTGTGCGCGTGTCGTCATCGATACAGAGTATTGAAATTGGTTTTCAGAACTCTCAAAAATCTCTCTTCTAACCGTTCCTTTTCCAACCCCTGAAGGACCAGAAAAAACGATTAGTAAGCCTCGGTCTGCCATTGTGTCTCCTTTAGTCAGTCTGTGAAATAACATTTCTCTAGAATAATGACAAAAAGCCAGATTATCCTTTACAGTCTTTCTATCTAGTGTAACAAAAAAGCAGTAATTTTTCAACTGCTCTTTCTTATTTATTTAGCATAATCTACTGCACGAAGCTCGCGAATCACGGTTACCTTTATATTTCCTGGGTAATCGAGATTGTTTTCAATTTTCTCACGAACTTTGTGAGCCAAGATTGTGACTTTGTCGTCCTTGATTTGTCCTGGATTGACCATGATACGAATTTCACGTCCTGCTTGAAGGGCAAAGCTAGTTTGTACTCCTTCAAAGCCGTTAGCAATTTCTTCCAAATCATGAAGACGCTTGATATAGCTTTCAAGAGACTCACTACGAGCACCTGGACGGGCCGCACTCAAGGCATCTGCTGCAGCGACGATCACTGCAATGACGCTCTCAGCTTCGACATCGCCGTGGTGGCTAGCAATCGTATTCACCACAACTGGGTGTTCCTTGTACTTACGAGCCAATTCCATACCGATTTCAACGTGACTACCTTCAACCTCGCGGTCAATAGCTTTCCCGATATCGTGAAGGAATCCAGCACGACGGGCAAGAGCCGCATTTTCACCAAGTTCGCTCGCCATGATACCAGCCAACTTAGCAACCTCAATCGAATGACGCAAGACATTTTGTCCATAAGAAGTACGGAACTGCAGACGTCCCATAATCTTCATCAAGTCTGGATGAAGGTTTGGCGCACCAATCTCATAGGCTGCTGCCTCACCGTATTCACGGATCTTATTATCAATCTCTTGACGGTTTTTCTCAACCAACTCTTCGATACGAGCTGGGTGAATACGACCATCTTTGAGCAACATTTCCATAGTCATACGGGCAATCTCACGACGAATCGGATCAAATCCTGACAAGGTCACCACTTCTGGTGTATCGTCGATAATCACATCAACCCCAGTCAAACTTTCAAAGGTGCGAATGTTACGACCTTCACGACCAATAATGCGTCCCTTCATAGTATCGTCTGGCAGATGAACCGTTGAGTTTGTTGACTCCGCTACATATTCACCAGCAATACGTTGCATAGCTTGAACTAAGATGTCCTTGGCCATTTTGTCAGAACGTTCCTTGACCTCTTGCTCAGCTTCGCGAATGCGGCTAGCAATCTCCTTGGTCAAGTTTTCCTCTGTCTGTGCCAAGATAATATCTCGTGCTTCTGCCTGAGACAGGGCACCAATACGCTCTAGTTCTGCTTCTTTTTGTCTTTCGACTTCCTCTAATTGCTCTTCACGCGCATCAAGGTTTTTCGCTCTATCAGAAATACTTTGTTCTTTTTGTTCAAGTGTTTGTTCTTTACTCGTCAAATTGTCGTCCTTACGGTCAAGGCTAGTAGCTCTCTCTGTCAAACGACTTTCGATTTGTTTGAGTTCTTGACGTTCTGATTTGAATTCAGCGTCCACTTCTTCACGGTATTTTCTGGCTTCTTCTTTGGCCTCCAATAGTGCTTCTTTTTTAAGAGACTTGCTTTCACGTTTGGCTTCATTAACCAATAAATCCGCTTCACGTTCAGCTTGTCCACGTAAATTAGTTGCTTCTTGTTCAGCATTTAAAAGCATCAACTCTGCAGCTTCCTGAGATGATTTCATCTTGGCTGAGATGCTGACATATCCAATGACTAAACCAATGATGACGGCAAAAACAGCAATCGCAAGCGACATGATTTCCATGTTTTTACCTCATTTTATTGTTATTCCGAATGACATACATTCTTTTACATTCTACCATAAAAAAGTGATTTTCACAAACCTAAAATAGAATATGTTTTGGGGAAATTGGAATGCATTTACCTAAAATTTATTAGTGCAATCTCTATTTCTTAGAAGTTATAGCTTAGTAAAAATTATAGAAAAGGCCCACCTTTCAGTAGACTTAGTAATGATCTTTGAAAGACAAGAAAGCCACGCTATCTCCATCCATCATATAAATCAAGCGATTTTCTGCGTCGATACGACGTGACCAGGCTCCTTGGTAGTCATACTTGAGTGGTTCTGGCTTACCTATTCCTGTAAAGGGATCACGTTGAATATCCTTGATTAGTTTATTGATTCTTTTTAACGTTTTCTTGTCCTGAGTTTGCCAGTAGCAATAATCTGCCCACGCATCTTCTGTAAACTTGAGTAGCATTCATCATTCCTCAATAACATGGACCTGAGTGCTTCCAGCACGAACTTGAGCCATTCCTCGCAAGACCTTGTCAGATAGTTCCTTGTTTTGAGCGATTCTCAGAGTTTCTTGAATACTATCCCACTCGCTCTTTGAAAGGACTACAATGTCCTCGTCTGGATTTTTATTGACCACCGTCAAAGGCTCAAATTCATCATTTACCTTCTTCATGTAGTCTTTTAAATGATTTCGGAATGTTGAGTAAAGAACTGCTTCCATAACCATACCTCGTTTTACCTCTTTTCCACTATTATACACAAAAAGAAAGAAATTGTCAGGAACTTGTACAAGATTTTCTTTTCTATCTATTTATACTCAATGAAAATCAAAGAGCAAACTAGGAAACTAGCCGCAGACTGTACTTGAGTACGGCAAGGCGACGTTGACGTGGTTTGAATTTGATTTTCGAAGAGTATTATTCGTAAAAAATCTCAAAAAGCCTACCTTTCAGTAGACTTAGTTTGTTTCTATTCTAATGGGTACTCGGCCGAAATTCTGCTCTGCTATACTTGGTTGTCCCAGTTGGTAAATCTGGTCTGCTTTTTGAGTCATAGCATCCCAAGGTTCTTTGCCAATTCGGCTGACTAGATAGACCTGCCCTTTCAGAGACTTGAGATGTTGTCTGCCTTTTTCGGTAAAACCAAGGACATGAATGGCTTCTGGCAAATCACTTTCTCTAGCTTGCACCAAGATATAGGTCAAAAGGCGTCTGACACGCGCCTTAGTGTAACGTTTGGTGGCAACCGCCTCGACCAAGTCTTCCACAGACTGGGCTGTCTTGATGGCATCCTTGATGCGCACAGCCATTTCTTGATTGACCTGATAGATAGTAGTTAGGTCGGGATTTGACAAGATTTGATAGCGGAGCAAAGGAAAATAGTCGTCCCAACTCACCTTATTAGCATTTTCAAAGATGTCAACCGAAGGCATAAAGCGTTCTAAGAAATCTTTGTCCCTCTGGTGCTGACGGAGGGCTGTCGCCGAGGCAAAGTCCACATCCTTATCCACAGAATGGTAACCAGCGCCCTGACGTTGAATCGGATGCAGCTTGATGTTTCGTCCAGCAACCGCCTTGACATAGGCCAGAGCAAGAACATGATTGGGCGTATTGCCTGAAAAATCAAGACCTGCAAATTCCTTCCACATGGCTTGGGTTTTCTGTGGGTAGGAAAGAGAATCAGGCAGATTTTCCACAAATTTCTCCATCTCAGCACCCTGCTCTGTGTATAAGTCAGTAATTTTCTGGTAATCCAGAACTTCTTCTGTCCCAAAAACTAGGCTATCAATACCCAACCTAGCCAAGATATCCACAGCTCCTTGGCCGAAAAAATCTGCTGCCTGAACACTGACTAAAAAGGGCAATTCTACTACCAAATCTGCGCCATTTTCCAGAGCCATCTGGGCTCGTGTCCACTTATCCACGATAGCAGGTTCTCCACGCTGCATGAAATTCCCTGACATAGCCACAATTTTCAGCCCCTCTGCCTGATCCAGCAGGTATTTGTGCCCATTATGAAAGGGATTAAACTCCGCGATAATACCTGTGATGGTCATGATAATCTCCTACTTCTGCGCGACAAAAAACCAACGGGTGCTGGTTTCTGTCGGTTCCTTGTCCTCAAAGTCCGCATAGAGTTTGAAGGACTTGAATCCGGCCTGTTCTAGCAAAATATCATAGGTCCGCTCCTCATGCACTTCATCGTGACGACTAAAGGAGCCGTCAGACTCCTTGACAAAGAAAGTCAACTCATGCACGATGGAGTGAGGAGCTTCGTCCTCGTAGGTATCCCAGAGCATGGCAAAATCTTCTGCATTTTCATGGTAAGAATAGCCTGGAAAAACTTCATCTATCTGGTAGGTGGAATGCACATCAAAGATAAAGACCCCATCCTCATTGAGGGCATTATAAACTTCCTTAAAGACGTCTCCGACTTCCACCTCATCCTGCATGTAGCAGATAGAGTCCGAATAACAGGTGACAAAATCATATTTACCTGCCTTGGACAAATCCAGCATATTACCTTCAATAAATTCAATCTTTTGCCTGGCGGAAGTTGCTCTCTTCTCAGCAATCTTCAACATATCCCCACTCAAGTCAAGTCCAGTCACATCAAAACCAGCTTGAGAAAAGCGGACAGACTGGATACCTGTTCCACAAGCCAATTCCAAGAGTTTCTTTCTCTCCTTGGTCTTTGGCAAATGACGGAGGGAAAAATCCGTCCATTTATCGTATAAACTGTCATCCATGACCGCATCATAGACCGCCGCAAAGGTTTCATAAGTTGCCATAATCATGATACAAAGAGCTCCATGATAAACACCACTAGCCCTTTACCTTTCCATCAATTTCTTTTAAAATAAGCAAAGAAACCCAGTTGACTGCAACTGAGTTCATCTTCTAGGCAAGAGCTTCTGAAATATCTACTGAATCTGCCTCATGCCAGAGTTTTTCTAGGTTATAGTGGGCACGCATTTCTTCTGAGAAGATATGCACAACAACCCCACCGAGATCTAGCAAGACCCAGCCTCCAGCTGCATCGCCTTCGACATGGCTTCCTTTAAAACCCGCTTCCGCTACTTTTTCACGGATATTGTCAGCGATAGCGTCCAACTGACGGCTATTCATTGAGCTAGTGATAACAAAGTAGTCAGTCACGCTAGTCAAATCTTGTACATCAAGTGCGAGGATATCCTCCGCACGTTTCTCATCAGCCGCTTTCACGACTAGTTCTAGTAATTCTTTTTCGTTCATTTAGTCCTCTTTCAAATAGTGCACAAAGGCGTTATAGGTTTCAAGGGTTTGGGGATAGATGGGGAATCCCTGATGGGCTAGATGCTCCACGGTACGAGCTGTTTCGTAGGCCACTGCCTTATTGAGCGATAGACTTGCAATCTCCCGCGCCACATCTACTCCAGGAAAGGCTCGATTGTGCTCAATATAGTCTGCCACATAGATAACCTTATCTAGGCCTGTCATCTGACCAGCCCCAACTGTATGGATTTCAATAGCTCGTAGAATTTCAGAATCATGCAAATTCAAATCTTCCTGAATCTTGTAGATGCCAACCATACCATGCCAGACATTATTGCCCCAGTTTTTGAGGTCAGGGTCTAGCTGATAACGGTCAATCAAGTCCAGAAATTCCTGATCTGACAACTTCTTAGCATAGTCATGAAGAAGACCTGCTAGCCCTGCTTTCTCGGCATCAACTCCAAATCGCTGAGCCAGTTCTATGGCTGCACGCTCCACACCCAAACAATGGGTTAAGCGTTTTTCAGGTAGAAGCTCTGCCATTTTTTCCAACAAAGCCTCACGGGAGCAGTTGATATAGTCTTGATAGGCCATCAGTAGAGCCCCTCCTTCTCGATGTAGTCTAGCACAGGCTGAGGTAGGAGAAAGTTAGGTTTCCGACCTTGGGCAAGGAAGCCACGCACCATGCTGGACGAGATATCCATGAGAGGCACATCCACCCAGATAACTGGATAAGAAGTCCCTGCCTTGTAGCGTGGGCGCTGAACTCCCACAAACTGAACCATATCAACCAGTTCATCAATTCGGTACCACTTAGGCAGATAGTCCACCATATCGGCACCGATGATAAAGTAATAATCCGTATCTGGATTCTTCTCTGTTAAAATCTTCATGGTGTCGTAGGTATAGGAAATGCCCTTGCGCTCCAACTCAATAGTTTCAATATTCAGACCTTCAATCCCCTCAATCGCCAACTCAAGCATCTTGAGACGATGGTGTTCAGGGATTGTTTCCTTTTTATCTACATGAGGAGGTTGGTATTCAGGCATAAGCAGAACTTGATCTAGTCCCAACTGTTGCCGTACTTGGTCCGCAACAATGAGATGAGCATTGTGAACAGGGTTAAAATTCCCCCCTAAAATCCCGACTTGTTTGCGTTTTTTCTCCTTGATTTCTGGCTCCAACTCTACCTTGGTAAAGGGAGTCAATAATTCGATTGCCATAGGCTAGTCTCCTTTATTTCTCTGTAAAAACAGTTATTTGGAGTATCGTTTTTAGATTTCTTTGACTTTTTTAGAAATCTTGCGATTTTCTTTCTTGCTGGATTGTTTAAACAAAATCAAGATTCGTCCGATTTTTTGGACTGTGTCCACACCGATTTCTTCTTCCAAAATTTCAGCTACTTCGTGGATATTTTCATCGGTGTTTTGCAAAAGAGTCACCTTGATCAATTCACGGGCATCAAGAGCTTGACGGACGCTGGTTTTGATTTGGTCGTTGAGTCCATTTTTTCCGATTTGGATGATGGGTTTGAGGGTGTGTGCCTGGCTGTTGAGGAAGGCACGTTGTTTTGATGTTAATGACATAATTTCTTTAAAAGAGTTTCTTTTTATACTTTTCTGAAGTGGTGACGGACGTCAGCAAAGTCCTTTGGACTTTCATGACTAAAATTTGAGCCTAAGGTCTCAAATTTTCCGCAGTTGGTACAATCACTTGTACCAACTGACACCACAGTGAAAAGTATTCGCTGTGGGCTCTCAGGGCACGCACGAATTTAGACAACCCTTTCCTTTCTGTGTTTAAATAATTGCTTTTCGTGTGACGACGGCGACGCCTTCTGGTGCCCAGACGGCGACTTTGGCTGTGCCTGTTACACGGATCCAGCCTAGTCCTGAGATAACTAGGTCTGTCTTTTCCTTAATGTTAAATACATGCTGAACTAGTTTTGGAAAATCTTCTTTTTCCTTACTATTTGGTGGTGTTAGAAGGTTTCCAAGATGCTTGTCGTAAAAGGCACTAGCGCCTTCTAGCTTGGTACGGTGGAGTTTGAGTTCATTGTCAAAGAAAGCAGTAAATCCTTGTTTTTCTCCTGATATAAAGTCAAAACGTCCGAGACCTCCTAAAAACAGAGTTTGTTCAGGATTGAGCTGATAGGTTTTAGGTTTGATTTCCTTTTTAGGACTGACATACTTGAGGTTTTTGGCCGTCAAGTAGTGGGCCATCTGGTGGCGGTGGATAATCCCCGGCGTATCGTAGATATATGACCCATCATCGAGCGGAATCTCAATCTTGTCCAAGGTTGTCCCTGGGAAGCGCGAAGTCGTGATGACATTCTGGTCACCCGTGATTTCTTGGATAATGGCATTGATGAGGGTTGATTTTCCAACGTTTGTCACGCCAACGACATAGACATCACGGCCCTTACGGTAGTGTTCAATCTTGTCAATGACTTCCTTAATAGCATGTTTGTTTTGGGCCGAAGTTAGGACGACATCAACTGGACGAAGTCCTTCTTCGTGGGCACGTTCCATGAGCCACTGGCTAATCTTGCCTGGTTTAACAGACTTGGGCAAGATATCTTTTTTATTTCCCACCAAGAGGACATCATTGCCCGAGACAAAACGTGGCAAACCTGGGATAACAGAGCCATTAAAATCAAAGATATCAATGACATTGACCACTAAGGCATCACTGTCTCCCACCTCGTGCAAGAGCTTGAGGAAATCATCGTCCGTCAACTGGACATCTGTGATTTCATTGTAATGACGGAGACGGAAACAGCGTTGGCAATAGACTTCGCCAGTCTCCAAACCTTTTTCGAGTGCCGACTGGGGGGTAAATCCAAGACCAGCCTTGTCTGTCGTCTGAATGGTTGCTCCACAACCAATACAGAGAATTTCTTCCATAGTTAAATTCCTTTTTTATATGTAATCGGTCCGTACTTTTCAGTGATTTTTCGCATAACACGGCGCTCACGAGCACGGTTAATCTGAGTCTTGATAGAGTCGTGCTGAACCAAGGGCCTGACCAAGATTGAGCGAATGCCTGCACGGTGGGCTGCTCGAATATCTGTCATGAGCTGGTCGCCAACCATGACCACTTCACTTTTCTCATAGTGGAATTCCTTCATGGCACGGTCAATCCCAAATGTGAAGGGCTTCAGAGCCCAATAAACGTAATCAATTCCAAACTTCTCAACTGCGCGTTGGACTCGTTTTTTGGTGTTATTTGAGACCACAATGATGCGAATACCCGCGTCACGGAGATCATGTAGCCATTGCTTCATCTCTGGCGTCCCGTCAGGGTTGTTCCAAGCAATGAGGGTATTGTCCAAATCGACCAAAACAGCCTTGATTCCCTGCGCCTGCAGGCTTGGGACTGTCAGATCATAGACTGCTTCCACAGCAAAATCTGGCATATAATTTTCAATTGCCATTCTGGCTCCTTTTCTTTTATTTTCTAGTAATTTTCTTCAGCCATTGAGATAAGGCCACCCATAAAATCAAGCTAGTCATTAAGATATAAATCCAAGCATTTGGCTCTTCTGTAAATGGTAGAGGAACATTCATTCCGAAAAAGCCTGTCACGACTGCCAAAACAGCTAGCAAGACTGAAATGATAGTCAATGTTGTCAAACTATCATTCAAGTTATTGTTTAGGATGTTGTTGTAAGAAGCTGAGAGTTGTTGCAAGACTTGAGAAATCAAGTCTGTCATAGACACCAACTGATGGGCTTCAATCATGGCGTCATCAAACTGTTCTCTCTCAATCTCGTTAAAACTGCGATAGAGAGCATGGCCCTGGATATGTTCCAAGAGGAGTCGATTTTGTTTTGCTGCTGCTGTCAAGTAAACCATACCAGTCTCCAAGTCAGAGAGGGCGAAGAGATTTTTCTTTGTTGTAGTTTGACGTAGCAAGGCACTAATTTCGTCCTTACTTTTATCCATCTCTTCAATGACAGGATAATAAGCGTTACTGATAATCTCTAAACCAGCAAAGAGAAACTTGTAAATAGAAAGCGACTCATGGCTATCCAGATAAGCTGACATCTGATCAATGACATAAGCATTCTTATGGTTGCTGATGGTAATCATTCGTTGTCTTTCGACGATAAAGGTCATGGGAATCGCTTCATAATATTCTTTGTCTTTTTCTAAATCAAGAACATTATAAATAAAGGTTACCGTCTCCGTTTCACGGTTATAATCCATATGAGCTCGTTCATTTCTATCCAGAGCATACTCAATGGTTTCCTTGTCCAATCCATAGATGTCAGAAAGATCTTCCATATTTTTAATCTTATCCACATCAAGGTCTATCCAGGTACAACCATTGCCCAACTGCTTTTCTAAAACCATCTTTTCTCCTTTATTAAACTCTTTCTATTGTACCACAAATTACTTAAAATAACAGGTCTAGTCTGTGCGTGAGAAATTGCTGACGACGGTGATATTCCGATTGGGAACGAAGTGCAGAACCTGATCTTCTCCTCTGAGTTGCGTTGTTCGAATGCCGACACTGACAACCTTGCCCGATACGGTAATAGGACCATTTGTCAAAACGACCTCATCTCCTACATCCAGTTGACGTTCAAAGAGGATGAAAAAGCCATTGATGACATCAGACAGAAAACCTTGGGCTCCCATACCAATAGCCACCCCAGCTATCCCAGCACCTGCTAGTAAACTAGAGACTGGCAAACCCAAAATAGACAATATACAGTAAAGCAAAAAGAAATAAAGGGTATAATTAAACACATTTTCTAACAGACGTGAGATGGTTTTCTGACGCCCGATATCATGACGAGACATTTTTAGAGAAGGTTTGACAATTCTCTGCACCATGGTATGGAGCAATTTCTTAGCTATATAAAAGAGTAAAAATAAGAATAACAGAGAAATTAACTTGGTTAAGATATTTTCAATAATCGTTGTTATATCAAGCTTATTGAGGTAGGTTTGAATAAATTCTTTCATAGAAAACTCCTTTCATTTATTATACCATACTTTTACAAGTGATGAATCTCCATAAATATTCAAAAATAATAGCCGAAATAGACAGAAAATTCTTGATTTTAACTCATATTTATACTATAATCATAAACATTACACAACAAAGGAGATTGTTATGAAAAAATTCATTCATGCTTGGAATAAGGCAAGCCTGATCAAACGGATTTTGATTGGTATGCTTATTGGAGGAACCCTAGGGCTAACACTTCCTAACATTTCAGGAATTGGTCTACTCGGAGATCTCTTTGTTGGTGGTCTAAAAGCCATCGCACCTATTCTAGTCTTTGCCCTCGTTGCTAACGCCCTTTCCCAACATCAAAAGGGACAAGATAGCAACATGAAAACGGTTATCTTCCTTTACTTGGTAGGAACCTTTGCAGCTGCACTTATCGCTGTACTAGCAAGTTTCATCGTACCTGTTGAAATTACCCTAAATAGTGCTAATACCGATATTGCTCCACCAGATGGGATTGGACAAGTCCTCAGCAACCTCTTGCTCAAACTGGTTGACAACCCAGTCAATGCCCTTGTCACAGCCAACTACATCGGTATCCTATCCTGGGCAGTTGTTTTCGGGATTGCTATGAGAGAAGCCAGCAAAAATAGTAAAGAATTGCTGAAAACCATAGCTGATGTGACTTCTAAGATTGTCGAATGGATTATCAACCTAGCTCCATTTGGTATCCTTGGTCTTGTCTTCAAAACCATCTCTGATAAGGGAATCGGAAGCCTCGCTAACTACGGAATCTTGCTTGTCCTCTTGGTGACAACTATGTTCTTTGTCGCTCTGGTTGTCAATCCATTGATTGCCTTTCTCTTTATGAAGAGAAATCCTTATCCCCTCGTTTGGAAATGTTTGCGTGTCAGCGGTGTTACAGCCTTCTTTACTCGTAGTTCTGCGGCGAACATCCCTGTCAACATGAAACTTTGTCACGACCTTGGACTAGATCCAGATACCTATTCGGTTTCTATCCCACTCGGTTCTACTATCAACATGGCCGGAGCAGCGATTACTATTAACGTTTTGACCCTTGCTGCAGTAAATACTTTGGGAATCCCTGTTGACTTTGCGACAGCCTTTGTACTCAGTGTAGTGGCAGCAATCTCAGCCTGTGGTGCTTCTGGTATTGCTGGAGGATCCCTCCTTCTTATCCCAGTTGCTTGTAGCCTTTTCGGTATTTCTAACGATATTGCCATGCAAGTTGTCGGTGTTGGATTTGTGATTGGTGTCATCCAAGACTCATGTGAAACAGCCCTCAACTCTTCTACAGACGTCCTCTTTACTGCCGTTGCCGAATACGCAGCAGCCCGTAAAAAATAACTCATAAAGACAAGCCTGCTCAGGTATTGTCTTTTACGCTTTTATCTAACTTACTAGAAAATCTATATGTCTATTAGCCAACGTACGACCAAGCTCATCTTAGCTACCTGCCTTGCCTGCCTTCTTGCTTATTTTCTCAATCTCTCCTCAGCTGTCTCGGCTGGAATCATCGCCCTATTGAGCCTATCCGATACTCGTAGAAGTACCTTAAAACTGGCCCGCAATCGACTCTTTTCCATGCTTCTAGCTCTTGCTATTGGCGTTTTAGCTTTTCACTTGAGCGGATTTCATATCTGGAGCCTTGGCCTCTATCTTGCCCTCTACGTGCCTCTAGCCTACAAGATGGGCTGGGAAATTGGCATCACACCAAGCACGGTTTTGGTTAGCCATCTCTTGATTCAAGAGTCAACCTCTCCAAACCTTCTAGTCAATGAATTCCTTCTCTTTGCAATCGGTACAGGATTTGCCTTACTTGTCAATCTCTACATGCCTTCACGAGAAGAGGAAATTCATCACTACCACACATTAGTAGAAGAAAATTTAAAAGATATCCTCCAGCGCTTTAAATATTATTTATCCAGAGGGGATGGACGCAATCGAGCACAGCTGGTTGAAGAATTGGATACCCTTTTGGAAGAAGCCCTTAGACTGGTCTATCTAGATCACTCTGACCACCTCTTGCACCAGACGGACTACCATATCCACTATTTTGAGATGAGACAGCGACAAAGTCGTATCCTGAGAAATATGGCCCAGCAAATCAACACCTGTCACCTAGCTGCCAGTGAGAGCCTGATTTTAGCCCAACTCTTTTCAAAAATTGCAGGCCAACTAAGCCAGACCAATCCTGCTTCTGATTTGCTAGATGAAATTGAACGTTATCTGGAAGTCTTCCGTAATCGCAGTCTGCCCAAGACAAGAGAAGAATTTGAAACCCGTGCCACGCTCCTACAACTCCTACGTGAAGCAAAAACCTTCATCCAAGTAAAAGTTGACTTTTACCAAAAATATGGACAGTAAAAAAGAAAACTTCAGACCAATCACAAAAGGTGAATATCTGAAGTTTTCTTTTATTTGTAAGTTATTACCATAAAGGTTAATAGTAAAACGAATAAGGCTTAATATTCAACATCTTTTTATAGAATGCTGAGATAAAATACTGCAAAGTTTGCAGTATTATTATCCACTACACGGAGTTTAGCAAATCGAGTCTATTTGCAAACGAAGTTAGTAAAACAGTTACCGCTTCCTTACCATTACGACGGAAAAATCCACGAATCAATATCATTCGCGGACTTTTACTAGTGAAGCGTTTAGGTAGACCGTCATAGCGGTTACCTATTATTAGATTACGACACTGAGTTTTACGAAGCGACAATATTCGTAAAACTTTACTAGTGGAGCGCCCAGCCAAGTTCCATAGAAACTTGGCGTTAGTTACTTAGATTGTTACACAATAAAATACATTTACTGAACTACGACACGGAGTTTAGCAAATCGATTCTATTTGCCAAACGTAGTTAGTAAGGCAGTTAGAAAAATTGAACACGCCCTAAAAGCGTCGAGAAAAAGATAAAATCTTCTAGAAACTACGTTTCTTCGGCGATTTTCCTATTTTCTTCTCGCTTTTTTAACGGGCTTTGTATCTTCATCACATCTTTTCTTCCAACTCTACATCTGGATACTTGTCCGCAAACCAGCGGAGGGCAAAGTCATTTTCAAAGAGGAAGACTGGTTGGTCAAAACGGTCTTTGGCCAAGATATTTCGGCTTGACGACATCCGTTCATCCAAGTCCTCAGGTTTGATCCAACGAACGGTCTTTTTACCCATTGGGCTCATGACTACTTCCGCATTGTACTCGCCTTCCATACGATGCTTGAAGACTTCAAACTGGAGTTGGCCGACAGCACCCAGCATATACTCGCCTGTTTGGTAATTCTTATAAAGCTGAATGGCTCCTTCTTGCACCAATTGCTCGATTCCCTTGTGGAAGGATTTTTGCTTCATGACATTCTTGGCAGAAACTTTCATGAAAATCTCAGGTGTAAAGGTTGGCAGTGGTTCAAATTCAAACTTGTTTTTACCAACTGTCAAAGTATCCCCAACCTGATAAGTACCTGTATCGTAAACCCCGATGATATCTCCTGCCACGGCATTGGTCACATTCTCGCGACTTTCCGCCATAAACTGGGTAACATTAGACAGTTTAGCACCCTTACCAGTACGAGGCAGATTGACACTCATGCCACGTTCAAACTCACCCGAAACGATACGGACAAAGGCAATACGGTCACGGTGACGAGGGTCCATGTTGGCTTGGATTTTAAAGACAAATCCTGAGAAATCCTTGTCGTAAGGATCAACAATTTCGCCATCTGTTTTCTTGTGTCCATGTGGTTCCGGAGCAAACTTAAGGAAGGTTTCAAGGAAGGTCTGGACACCAAAGTTTGTCAAAGCTGAACCGAAAAAGACGGGCGTCAATTCTCCAGCAAGGATAGCTTCCTCTGAAAACTCATTCCCAGCTTCATTTAAAAGTTCAATATCATCCTTAACTTGCTCGTAGAAAGGATTGCTACCAAAAAGCTTGTCCCCATCTTCTAAACTGGCAAAACGCTCATCCCCCTTATAGAGCTCTAAGCGTTGGTTATAGAGGTCATAGAGCCCTTCAAAGGCTTTCCCCATCCCGATTGGCCAGTTCATCGGGTAACTCGCAATACCCAAGACTTCTTCCAATTCTTGCAAGAGGTCCAGTGGCTCACGACCGTCACGGTCCAGCTTATTCATAAAGGTAAAGACTGGAATACCACGGTGTTTGACAACTTCAAACAATTTCTTAGTTTGGGCCTCGATACCCTTGGCAGAGTCCACAACCATGACCGCAGCATCCACCGCCATCAAGGTCCGATAAGTATCTTCTGAAAAGTCCTCATGCCCTGGCGTGTCGAGGATATTCACACGTTTTCCATCGTAGTCAAACTGCATAACAGATGAAGTAACCGAAATCCCACGTTGCTTCTCGATATCCATCCAGTCAGACTTAGCAAAAGTCCCTGTTTTCTTTCCTTTTACCGTACCAGCCTCACGAATCTCGCCCCCAAAGTAGAGTAACTGCTCAGTAATAGTTGTTTTCCCCGCGTCCGGGTGGGAGATGATAGCAAAGGTGCGACGTTTCTTAATTTCTTCTTGAATATTCATAAGTTCTCTTTCTTTGATTCTCTATTTTTCTTGTTTCAATAGCTAAGAATGATTTTTACATTGGATTTTACCATTCCTTTCAACACTCCATTATATCGGATTTTAGCATTTTTTTCAATTTCTATTTTATGTCAGACACTGCTAAAGTAGAACAATTCCCCTTGCAATTTTTCAAATAAATGTTACAATAAATATAGAAAAAGGTGTTGCGACAACAACACCCCACAGAGCCGTTTAAGACGGTGGCTGTAATTACATAACTAAAAAATAGCTCGTTAACTCGCCAAAGTTAGGACGGCTATTTTTTTGTCTCTTTTACCAATTCAAGGATGAACTTTAGGAGCGTGATAACAAAGTTACCAGCTACAAACATGAGTGTCAAAGCCTCAAAAGGGGACAAATCTGGTTACTCCTTTCTACTAAGATTTTACAGGATCTGCACATAAGCATCACCATCCTTTCGATTTTGTAACCACCGTCTTCACTTCTCTGTTAAACTATTGTACCATATATTTTCCCCTTTGAAATCCGCTTTTCAAATATATCATCATCAAAATCCGTTCTCCATCCTATACCTGTCTTTTTTCATCTTTCCTTCCCTTATTTATAGGAAAATATGGTAAAATAGAACAGACTAAAAATCATCATTTCACGAAAGGATGCAAGATGAAAATTACGCAAGAAGAGGTAACACACGTTGCCAATCTTTCAAAATTAAGATTCTCTGAAGAAGAAACTGCTGCCTTTGCGACTACCTTGTCTAAGATTGTTGACATGGTTGAGTTACTGGGCGAAGTTGACACAACTGGTGTCGCACCTACTACGACCATGGCTGACCGCAAGACCGTACTCCGCCCTGATGTGGCCGAAGAAGGAACAGACCGTGATCGCTTGTTTAAAAACGTACCTGAAAAAGACAACTACTATATCAAGGTACCAGCTATCCTAGACGATGGAGGAGATGCCTAATGACTTTTAACAATAAAACCATTGAAGACTTGCACAATCTCCTTGTTTCTAAGGAAATTTCAGCAACAGAATTGACACAAGCTACGCTTGAAGATATCCAGTCTCGCGAGACAGCTATCAACGCCTTTGTCACCATCGCTGAGGAGCAAGCCCTTGCTCAAGCTAAAGCTATTGATGAAGCTGGAATTGATGCTGATAATGTCCTTTCAGGAATTCCACTTGCTGTTAAGGATAATATCTCTACAGACGGTATTCTCACAACTGCTGCTTCAAAAATGCTCTACAACTATGAGCCTATTTTTGATGCGACAGCCGTTGCCAATGCAAAAGCCAAGGGCATGATTGTTGTTGGGAAAACCAACATGGACGAATTTGCCATGGGTGGTTCAGGTGAGACTTCTCACTACGGTGCCACTAAAAACGCTTGGGACCACAGCAAGGTTCCTGGTGGTTCATCAAGTGGTTCGGCCGCAGCTGTAGCGTCAGGGCAAGTCCGCTTATCACTTGGTTCTGATACTGGTGGTTCTATCCGCCAACCTGCTGCCTTTAACGGGATTGTTGGTCTCAAACCAACCTACGGAACAGTTTCACGTTTCGGTCTCATTGCCTTTGGTAGCTCATTAGACCAGATTGGACCTTTTGCTCCGACTGTTAAGGAAAATGCCCTCTTGCTCAATGCGATTGCCAGCGAAGATGCCAAAGACTCTACTTCTGCCCCTGTCCGCATTGCCGACTTTACTTCAAAAATCGGTCAAGACATCAAGGGCATGAAAATTGCTTTACCTAAAGAATATCTTGGCGAAGGGATTGACCCAGAGGTTAAGGAAACAATCTTGAACGCAGCCAAACACTTTGAAAAACTTGGTGCTATCGTCGAAGAAGTCAGCCTGCCTCACTCTAAATACGGAGTTGCCGTTTACTACATCATCGCTTCATCTGAAGCTTCATCAAACTTGCAACGTTTTGACGGTATCCGTTACGGCTACCGCGCAGAAGATGCGACCAACCTTGATGAAATCTATGTAAACAGCCGTAGCCAAGGTTTTGGTGAAGAAGTGAAACGTCGTATCATGCTGGGTACTTTCAGCCTTTCATCAGGTTACTACGATGCCTACTACAAGAAAGCTGGTCAGGTTCGTACACTCATCATTCAAGATTTCGAAAAAGTCTTCGCGGATTACGACTTGATTTTGGGACCAACTGCTCCAAGTGTTGCCTATGACTTGGATTCACTCAACCACGACCCAGTTGCCATGTACTTGGCTGACCTCTTGACTATACCTGTAAACTTGGCAGGACTGCCTGGAATTTCGATTCCTGCTGGATTCGCTCAAGGTCTGCCTGTTGGTCTACAATTGATTGGTCCTAAGTACTCTGAGGAAACCATTTACCAAGCTGCTGCTGCTTTTGAAGCGACAACAGACTACCACAAACAACAACCCGTGATTTTTGGAGGTGATAACTAATGAACTTTGAAACAGTCATTGGACTTGAAGTCCACGTAGAGCTCAACACCAATTCAAAAATCTTCTCACCCACTTCTGCCCACTTTGGAAATGACCAAAATGCCAACACTAACGTGATTGACTGGTCCTTCCCAGGAGTTCTGCCAGTTCTCAATAAAGGTGTTGTTGATGCAGGTATCAAGGCAGCTCTTGCCCTCAACATGGACATCCACAAAAAGATGCACTTTGACCGCAAGAACTACTTCTACCCTGATAATCCAAAAGCCTACCAAATTTCTCAGTTTGATGAGCCAATCGGTTATAACGGCTGGATTGAAGTGGAGCTAGAAGACGGTACAACTAAGAAAATCGGTATCGAACGTGCCCACCTAGAAGAAGATGCTGGTAAAAACACCCACGGTACAGATGGTTACTCTTATGTTGACCTCAACCGCCAAGGGGTGCCATTGATTGAGATCGTATCTGAAGCCGATATGCGTTCACCAGAAGAAGCCTACGCTTATCTGACAGCCCTCAAGGAAGTTATCCAGTACGCTGGTATTTCTGACGTTAAGATGGAAGAAGGTTCTATGCGTGTGGATGCCAATATCTCCCTTCGCCCTTATGGTCAAGAAAAATTCGGTACCAAAACTGAGTTGAAGAACCTCAACTCCTTCTCAAACGTTCGCAAAGGTCTTGAATACGAAGTTCAACGTCAAGCTGAAATCCTTCGCTCAGGGGGTCAAATCCGCCAGGAAACACGCCGTTACGATGAAGCTAACAAGGCAACCATCCTCATGCGTGTCAAGGAAGGTGCTGCAGACTATCGCTACTTCCCAGAACCAGACCTACCCCTCTTTGAAATTTCAGATGAGTGGATTGAGGAAATGCGTACAGAGTTACCAGAGTTTCCAAAAGAGCGTCGTGCGCGATATGTATCTGACCTTGGCTTGTCAGACTACGATGCTAGCCAGTTGACTGCAAATAAAGTCACTTCTGACTTCTTTGAAAAAGCTGTTGCCCTCGGTGGCGATGCCAAACAAGTCTCTAACTGGCTTCAAGGTGAGGTTGCTCAATTCTTAAACGCTGAAGGTAAGACACTGGAACAAATCGAATTGACACCAGAAAACTTAGTAGAAATGATTGCCATCATCGAAGACGGTACTATCTCTTCTAAGATTGCCAAGAAAGTCTTTGTCCACCTGGCTAAAAACGGCGGTGGAGCGCGTGAATACGTGGAAAAAGCAGGCATGGTTCAAATCTCAGATCCAGATATTCTGATTCCAATCATCCACCAAGTCTTTGCCGATAACGAAGCTGCTGTTGCCGACTTCAAGTCAGGCAAACGCAACGCAGACAAGGCCTTCACAGGATTCCTTATGAAAGCAACCAAAGGACAAGCCAACCCACAAGTTGCCCTTAAACTACTTGCACAAGAATTGGCAAAGTTGAAAAATGAGTAACTCATTTAAAGTATAACTGACACCAGACTGCTAAAAAATTAGCAGTTCTGATGGCTTGCAGTATGCATTCATATAGTTAGGAGACATATGAAAAAGTTATATACTCTTCTCACCACCTGTTTACTACTCCTTTTCGTTACACCGATGCAATCCATCGATGCAGGGGTAGGACATTCTCGAAGTGGTAGCTCTAGCCATAGTAGCTCCAGTTCAAATCGTGGCCGAAGCCGTTCCAGTAGCAGTAATAGCGGTAGTTCTTCCTACAGAAGTAGCTACAGTTCTGGAGACGGTTCCTATAGTTCAAGTTACTCTGAGCAAGAGTTGTACGGAATTGTAGTCTTTTTAATAGGTGTTTACGTAGTTGTCTTAGTTCTAAAGAATAAAAGTAATCAAAGCTCATCAGAAAAATCCTATAGTAGCGCTACTGTATATAATCCCCAAAACCATCGTCGAGTTGAACACAATACATTAGCTACTAGTCGTGTTAAATATGGCGATCCAAACTTTGATGCCGATGCTTTCGCTTCATGGGTTAAAGAAGTCTATATTCAGTTACAGGCAGCCTGGACTAAAAAGGATTGGAATTTGGCTCGCTCTCTTGAAAGTACCAGCCTTTATTCCCAACATAGTATACAACTCGAAGATCATATCCGGGCGAAAACAACCAATGTTTTAGAAAAAGTCTATGTTGAAAATGTTCGCATTAAAGATTTCTACGAAAATCCTGATGGTAACGATACCCTTGTTGTGATCTTGTCATCTACACTCAGGGACTATGTCATTGAAGACCAAAGCAAACGTGTCATCGAAGGTGATCCTCAAGAGGACTTGTTTACAGTCTATCAAATGAACTTTATCCGTAAACACGGAAGTCAAACTAAACTAAATGTCAGTGATGAAGCCATCAGTGACCACTGTCCAAACTGTGGTGCCCCATTGAAAATCTCTGCTATCAGTAAATGTGACTATTGCGATGCTGATCTAACACGCAGTCCAAACCAATGGGTACTCGATACCTACGATGTTGTGGATGAAGACGAACTTTATAATTAGGAGGAAATTATGGGATTTATTCGTGCCGCCCTATCTTCAGGGCTTAATAGTTTCAACGATAGCAAATTTAAAGAAGCTATTGTTCTTCCAAATAACCTAACAGCTGATGCCTTGGCCATTAAAGGACAACTTCTTACAAAAGATCCTGACGGCACTTCTAGACAAAACAACCAAAATACTGGACTTTTAACAGATGGTTCTGTAGTCATTGTTCCACAAGGTTATGTAGCTATTCTTGTCAACAACGGAACCTTCCTTGGCGATGTCTTAGAAGCTGGTAGCCACGAATGGCGTTCTGAAGATAATGCCTGGCTTCTTGAAAAGGGTGGTATAAAGGGTACTTGGGAAAATTTCAAAAACCGCTTCTCTTTTGGTGGTCAAGTCATTACCCAACAGGAAATCATCTTTATCCGTATGCAACCCATCGCAGGTAATAAATTTGGTACTCAAAACGCCGTAGAGTATTTCAGTGAACGCTATCAACAATTGCTCAATATTCGTTTCTACGGCTTGTTTGATATCAAAGTTGCTGATCCAGTCCTATTTTATGTCAGCTCCATCAGTCAACAAATTGAAGATCATAGAGCATTTACCCTGAAAGATATCGCTCAGGGAACTCTCAGACAAAATATCTCTCCTAAAATTGCTATTGCAATCGCCAAATTTACAAACGAAAACCGAGTTGATATCTATAGTCTTAATGCCAATCAAGATACTTTCAACGATCTAGCAAAACAAGAAGTTAACAAGGTATGGACTGGACTTTACGGAATTGAAACAACCAACATCCTGCTTGAAGATTTGAGCTATGACCAAGAAAGCTTGAATATTATTCGTAAACTTGATAGCGAACTAGTCGCTATGAAATACAATACGATTGAGATTGAAGAACGTCGTGCCCGTAACGAAGCTCTCATCGTTGCTGCAAACAATGAAGGCAATGGCAATGGTATGAACATAATTATGGGAATGAATCTTGGACAAACGCTTGGCGGGCAACTCAACCAACAAACTCAAGCTCCTATTCAAAATAATGGGCAAACTGCAAGTAAGAACTTTTACATCGAGGTAGACGGCAAGTATGTTCTCGTAACCAAAGATGAAGAAGGAAATATCGTGCCTGTCAACTAACTCAAGTTAATCTGACATTTGAGAATTATTGCGTTTTATGGTACAATAAAGAGTAACAATATTTATTAAAGAGGTAAAAACATGATTGAAGCAAGCAAATTGAAAGCTGGTATGACATTTGAAACTGCAGACGGAAAATTGATTCGCGTTTTGGAAGCTAGCCACCACAAACCAGGTAAAGGGAACACGATCATGCGTATGAAATTGCGTGATGTCCGTACTGGTTCTACATTTGACACAAGCTACCGTCCAGAAGAAAAATTCGAACAAGCTATTATCGAAACTGTTCCAGCTCAATACTTGTACAAAATGGATGAAACTGCCTACTTCATGAACACTGAAACTTACGACCAATACGAAATCCCAGTCGTAAACGTTGAAAATGAATTGCTTTACATCCTTGAAAACTCTGATGTAAAAATCCAATTCTACGGAACTGAAGTAATCGGTGTAACTGTACCAACTACTGTTGAATTGACAGTTGCTGAAACACAACCATCTATCAAAGGTGCTACTGTTACAGGTTCTGGTAAACCAGCAACTATGGAAACTGGACTTGTTGTCAACGTTCCTGACTTCATCGAAGCTGGACAAAAATTGATCATCAACACTGCAGAAGGAACTTACGTTTCTCGTGCCTAATCTCTAGAAAGAGGTCATTCTATGGGAATTGAAGAACAATTTGGCGAAATCGTTATCGCTCCACGTGTACTTGAAAAAATCATTGCCATCGCAACTGCTAAAGTTGATGGTGTCCATTCATTTTCAAATAAATCCGTATCTGATACCCTATCAAAACTCTCTCTTGGTCGTGGAGTCTACTTAAAAGAAAGCAACGAAGAACTAACTGCTGACATCTACCTTTATCTTGAGTACGGTGTGAAAGTACCAAAAGTGGCTCTTGCTATTCAAAAAGCAGTCAAAGATGCTGTCCGAGATATGGCTGATGTGGAACTTGCTGCTGTTAACATCCATGTTGCAGGAATCGTTCCAGATAAAACACCAAAACCTGAGTTGAAAGATCTATTTAACGAGGACTTCCTCAATGACTAGTCCATTATTAGAATCTAGACGCGAACTTCGTAAATGCGCTTTTCAAGCCCTCATGAGCCTTGAATTCGGCACAGATATGGAAACAGCTTGTCACTTTGCATATACACATGACCGTGAAGATGAAGATTTGCAAATCCCTGCCTTTCTTCTGAACTTGGTTTCTGGTGTTCAAGCTCAAAAAGACGAGTTGGATAAACAAATCAACCAGCACCTCAAGTCAGGCTGGACAGTTGAACGATTGACCTTGGTCGAAAAAAACTTACTACGCTTGGGTATCTTTGAAATCACATCATTTGATACACCTCAGCTGGTAGCAGTCAATGAAGCTATTGAACTTGCTAAGAATTTTTCAGATCAAAAATCAGCCCGCTTTATCAACGGACTGCTTAGTCAATTTGTAACTGAAGAAAATGAATAATCGAAAAGGTGTTTGGTTTCCCAAGCACCTTTTACCTCTTCCTTGATACAGAGTAAGGACAACATAAAAACTAGAACTGACTGCCAGTTCTAGTTTTTGCGTATTCTAAAGAATTATACTCAATGAAAATCAAAGAGCAAACTAGGAAGCTAGCCGCAGGTTGCTCAAAACACTGTTTTGAGGTTGTGGATAGAACTGACGAAGTCGGTAACCATATACACGGTAAGGCGAAGCTGACGTGGTTTGAAGAGATTTTCGAAGAGTATTAGTATTTTCTAAATCGTTGATAGCGTTCTTCCAACAACGCTTCTAACGATTTTTGTGAAAGTCTAGCTAGCTCAGCTTGAAGTTCTTTCTTGACACTCTTAATCAGTTCTTTACTAGAAAGTCCTGCTTCAGAAATCACCTTATCCACCACGTCCATTTCTAACAGTTCATGCGAAGTGATTTTCATCAGTTCTGCCGCTTCCATGGCACGAGTTCCGTCCTTCCAGAGAATGGAAGCAAAGCCTTCTGGGCTGAGAATGGCATAGATAGAATTTTCTAGCATCCAGACACGGTCCGCAACGGCCAGAGCCAGAGCTCCACCTGAACCACCTTCACCGATAATAATGGCGATAATCGGAACTTTCAGGTCACTCATTTCCATGAGATTGCGAGCGATAGCTTCTCCCTGTCCACGTTCTTCCGCTCCCACACCAGGATAGGCACCTGCAGTATTGATAAAGGTCACAACTGGACGACCAAACTTTTCAGCCTGTTTCATCAAACGTAGGGCCTTGCGGTAGCCTTCTGGATGCGGTTGACCAAAATTCCGCTTGAGGTTATCTTGTAAACTCTTGCCTTTTTGGATACCAACCACTGTTACCGCTTGGTCCCCAAGCCATCCAATACCACCAACAACTGCACCATCATCGCGGAAAGAACGGTCACCATGTAATTGGATAAATTCATCAAAAATGCCTGTCGCAAAATCCAAAGTTGTCAAGCGACTCTGCTCACGCGCTTCTCTGACTATTTTTGCAATATTCATCTAGGACCACCTCCGTGCAATCTGACTAGGCTAGCAATGGTGTCTGGCAAGTCTCTTCTCTTGACAATAGCATCCACAAAGCCATGTTCCAATAGGAATTCTGCCTTTTGGAAATCCTCAGGCAAGCTTTCACGAACCGTATTTTCAATGACACGACGCCCAGCAAAACCGACCAAACTCTGTGGTTCAGCTAGAATGATATCACCTTCCATAGCGAAAGAAGCTGTCACACCACCTGTCGTTGGATCTGTCAAAATAGTTAGGTAAAATAGGCCTGCATTTGAATGACGTTTAACTGCTGCAGAAATCTTGGCCATCTGCATGAGACTCATGATTCCTTCCTGCATACGGGCTCCACCAGATGCTGTGAAGAGAACAACTGGCAATTTTTCGACAGTCGCATACTCAAACAAACGAGTGATTTTTTCACCTACAACCGTACCCATAGAAGCCATGATAAAGTTGGAATCCATAATCCCAAGAGCCACAGTCTGACCTTTAATAAGAGCAGTTCCTGTCACAACAGCTTCATCCAGACCATTTTTTTCACGCATAGTTGCTAGTTTCTTTTGATAACCAGGGAAATGCAAGGGATCCTTGCTTTCAATCCCTGTAAACAATTCTTTGAATGTTCCCATATCAATCGTCAAAGCCAAGCGTTCTTGGGCAGAAATACGAAAGGTATAGCTACAGTACGGACAGATACGCTCACTTCCCAGATCCTTCTGATAAATGGTATGCTTACAGCCTGGACACTGGGAGAATAATTCATCTGGAACCTCTGGCTTGGCTTGAGGTTTTTCCCTAATCGAACGATTGGGATTGATTCGAATATACTTATCTTTTTTACTAAATAGAGCCATTGATTCCCCTTTTCGGTTTAAACTCTTGAAGTCATTTTATTCTTTTTCTTGATATTTGGGTAAGAAGGTTTCCATCAAGAAGGAAGTATCATAATCCCCAGCAATAACATTGCGATCTGAAATGAGGTCAAGCTGGAAATCTGCATTGGTCTGCACTCCTTCAATCTCTAGTTCATAGAGAGCACGTTGCATTTTCATCAAGGCATCAAAACGATTTTCACCGTGAACGATGATTTTAGCAATCATACTATCATAATAAGGTGGAATGGTATAACCTGGATAAACTGCTGAATCCACGCGCAAGCCAACTCCACCACTTGGCAGGTAGAGATTGGTAATCTTACCTGGACTTGGAGCAAAGTTAAAGGCTGGATTTTCTGCATTGATACGACACTCGATGGCATGACCGCGTAGGACAATATCTTCTTGCTTAACAGACAGAGGCTGACCTGCCGCAATGCGAATCTGTTCCTTAACGATATCCACACCTGAAACAAACTCTGTTACTGGATGTTCTACTTGTACACGAGTATTCATTTCCATGAAATAGAATTTGCCACTGGCTTCATCAAGCAGGAACTCAATGGTCCCTGCATTCTCATAACCAACAGACTCTGCCGCTCGAACAGCAGCCGCACCGATTTCATGGCGCAACGTTTTTCCGATTGCAATTGAAGGGCTTTCTTCCAAAACCTTTTGGTTATTCCGTTGAAGAGAACAATCCCGTTCCCCCAAGTGAATCACATTCCCGTGCTCATCTCCTAGGATTTGAACCTCGATGTGACGAGCTGGATAGATAACCCGTTCTATGTACATGGCACCATTGCCATAATTGGCCTTGGCTTCACTAGAGGCAGTTTCAAAGGCTGAAACGAGGTCTTCTGGCTTTTCAACCTTACGAATCCCTTTACCGCCTCCACCTGCTGAGGCCTTGAGCATAACAGGATAGCCAATTTTTTCAGCAACAATCAAAGCTTCCTCAGAGTTATGCACTTCTCCATCTGAACCTGGAATGACAGGCACACCTGCTTTGATCATCTGAGCACGCGCATTAATCTTATCACCCATCATATCCATAACATGGCCAGATGGGCCAATAAACTTGATCCCTACCTCTTCACACATGGTTGCAAATTTGGAATTTTCACTGAGAAATCCAAAACCTGGGTGAATAGCTTCTGCTTCTGTCAAGACTGCAGCTGATAGAACCGCATTAATATTGAGATAAGACTCTGTTGCCTTACCAGGGCCGATACAAACTGCTTCATCTGCTAAAAGCGTATGAAGGGCTTCCTTATCAGCAGTTGAATAAACCGCCACCGTCGCAATCCCCAATTCACGCGCCGCACGGATAATACGAACCGCAATTTCACCACGATTGGCAATTAAAATTTTTCGAAACATGGAGAACCTCCTTAGTTCCCTATTGCAAAGGTAAGAGTTCCACTGGCCGCAAGCTTGCCATCCACTTCAGCCTTTGCTTCAACCACAGCTATGGTGCCACGACGTTTTACAAACGTTGCCGTCATAACTAATTGGTCACCTGGTACAACTTGCTTCTTAAACTTGACCTTGTCCATACCAGCGTAAAAGACTAGTTTACCTTTATTTTCAGGTTTTGATAACTCCAAGACACCAGCTGTTTGCGCCAAGGCTTCCATAATCAGAACACCTGGCATGACAGGGTATTGAGGAAAATGACCGTTGAAGAAGGGCTCATTGATGGTTACATTTTTGATGGCAACAATGGTATCCTCGCTCACTTCCAACACACGGTCTACTAGGAGCATAGGATAACGGTGGGGAAGGGCTTCTTTGATTCCTTGAATATCGATCATTTGATACGTACCAATCCTTTACCAAACTCAACCATTTCTTCATTAGAAACGAGAATTTCCGTTACCACACCATCCTTAGGTGCTGGAATTTCATTCATGACTTTCATGGCTTCGATAATTACCAATGTTTGACCTTTTTTGACACTATCACCAACTGTGACGAAGGCAGGTTTATCAGGACCAGCAGCCAAGTAAGCCACCCCAACAAGTGGGCTCTCTACAACATCTCCCTCAGCAGCCATACTTGCTTCTGCTGGAGCTGAAACTTCTTCTGCTACAGTCTCTGCTGGAGCAGATGTAGGAGCTACTGGACTTGGTGTTGCTAGAACGGGCGCTGGAGCGACTTGAGCTGCAACTTCAGACACCATTCTCGCTTCATTCTTGCTAAACTGCAACTCATCCGTCCCATTTTTATAAGAAAATTCTCTCAAACTTGATTGGTCAAATTGAGCCATCAAGTCTTTAATATCGTTTAAATTCATAGTTATTTATTCTCCCAACGTTTGAAAGCAAGAACTGCATTGTGGCCACCAAAACCAAAGGTATTTGAAATAGCGTATGGAATTTCTTGCTCCAAGCCTTGTCCATAAACGACATTGGCTTCGATATAATCTGATACTTCACTTGTTCCAGCTGTCATTGGTACAAAGTTATGACGCATAGCTTCGATTGTGACGATAGCTTCTACTGCACCCGCAGCACCCAGCAAATGTCCTGTGAAAGACTTAGTTGATGATACAGGTACTTCCTGACCAAGAACAGCTACGATCGCACCACTTTCTCCTTTTTCATTAGCAGGAGTTGACGTTCCGTGAGCATTGACATAGGCTACTTGCTCTGGAGAAATCTCAGCTTCTTCCAAGGCTAGTTTGATGGCCTTGATAGCTCCCTGACCTTCTGGATGTGGTGAAGTCATGTGGTAGGCATCACAAGTATTTCCGTAACCAACCACTTCAGCAAGGATAGTAGCCCCACGTTTTTCAGCGTGTTCAAGGCTTTCAAGAACTAACATCCCAGAACCTTCACCCATGACAAAACCATTACGGTCCTTATCAAATGGAATGGAAGCACGAGTTGGGTCCTCTGTAGTTGAGAGAGCAGTTAGGGCTTGGAAACCAGCAATAGCAAAAGGTGTGATAGAGGCTTCTGAACCACCTACCAACATAACGTCTTGGAAACTAAATTTAATTGAGCGGAAGGCATCCCCAATCGCGTCATTTGATGAAGCACAGGCAGTATTGATGGATTTACAAACACCGTTTGCTCCAAAACGCATAGCAACATTTCCTGAAGCCATATTTGGCAAGGCTTTTGGAAGGGTCAATGGTTTCACACGTTTTGGTCCTTTGTCATTTAGGCGAAGCACTTGATCTTCAATTTCTTTGATTCCACCAATACCAGAGGCCACGATAACACCAAAACGATCCTTGTCAAGAGTCTCTACATCAAGACCTGCATGATTAACGGCTTCTTGAGCTGCGTACAAGGCATACAAAGAATAGTTATCGAAACGATTGGTATCTTTCTTAACAAAGTATTTATCAAAAGGAAAATCTTGTATTTCCGCTGCATTATGCACATCAAAGTCACTATGATCAAATTTTGTAATTGGACCAATTCCGATTTTTCCAGTTGTCAAACTATTCCAAAATTCTTCTGGTGTATTTCCGATTGGAGATGTTACTCCATAACCTGTTACTACTACGCGATTTAGTTTCATCTTTTTTACCTCTAGCTTCTGCTACATACTTAAGCCACCATCAATGGCAACCACTTGACCAGTTAGATAATCTTGGCCTGCTAAAAATACTGTTAAATCTGCAACCTGCTCTGCCTGCCCAAATTCTTTCATAGGAATTTGTGCCAGCATAGCATCTTTTACCTTGTCTGATAGAACAGCTGTCATATCGGACTCAATCATTCCAGGTGCAATAGCATTAACCCTGATATTGCGATTGGCCACTTCACGCGCCACAGACTTGGTAAAACCAATCAAACCAGCCTTAGAAGCTGCATAGTTAGCTTGACCGATATTCCCCATCAAACCAACTACACTAGACATATTAATGATAGCACCTTCTCTGGCTTTTATCATCGGTTTCAAGACTGATTGTGTCATGTTAAAGGCACCAGTCAAGTTAACCTTGAGCACTTTTTCAAAATCTGCTTCTGTCATCTTGAGCATCAGGGTATCTTGGGTAATCCCTGCATTGTTGACCAAAACATCTACTGAACCCAACTCTGCAATAGCTTGATCAACCATACGCTTAGCGTCTGCAAAATCTGATACATCTCCTGAAATGGGAACCACCTTGACACCATAGTTTGAAAACTCAGCGAGCAATTCTTCTGAAATTGCACCACGACTGTTTAAAACAATATTGGCTCCTGCTTGAGCAAACTTATGGGCAACGGCAAGACCAATTCCACGACTCGAACCTGTAATAAAGATATTTTTATTTTTTAGTTGCATTCTTTTCTCCTGTTTCCTCTTGTATTTATGGGAGAAGGGATTACTCGTTTTCTAGCAAGGCTTCCAAACTCGCCTGATCTTCAACATTGGCTAGTTTAGCTGTCTTATCAATTTTTTTGACAAAGCCTGACAAGACTTTCCCCGGTCCAATCTCGATAAAGTTGGTTACACCTTCTTCTTGCATGGCCCCAATACTTTCATAGAAACGAACTGGTTCCTTGACCTGACGCGTCAAGAGTTGAGCAATGTCTTCTTTTTGCATAATTGCAGCTTCTGTATTGCCGACTAGGGGATAAGTAAAATCTGAAAAACTTACCTGATCTAGTGTTTCAGCTAGTTTCTGGCTAGCAGGTTCAAGGAGAGCGGTATGAAAAGGTCCTGAAACCTTGAGAGGAATCAAGCGTTTGGCACCTGCTTCTTGCATGAGTTCAACAGCTCGATCAACTGCAACCACTTCTCCTCCAATCACGATTTGTGCAGGTGTATTATAGTTGGCTGGCGTAACCACTCCAAGTTCAGAAGCTTTTTGACAGACTTCTTCAATAACCTCTACTGGTGTATTGAGAACTGCCACCATCTTGCCAGAACCAGCAGGGGCTGCTTCTTCCATATAGGCTCCACGCTTAGCAACCAAGACAACCGCATCTTCAAAATCCAAGGCACCGCTGGCCACCAAGGCAGAGTATTCTCCAAGAGACAAACCAGCAACCATATCAGGCTGATAGCCCTTTTCTTGCAATAAACGGTAAATAGCAACTGAAGTCGCTAAAATAGCGGGTTGCGTATAGCGGGTCTGGTTAAGTTTTGCTTCTTCCGTATCAATGAGATAACGCAAATCATAACCGAGTACCTGACTCGCTTGATCAATCGTTTCTTTGACAATAGGGTAGTGATCATAGAGATCCCGTCCCATACCTAGATACTGGGCACCTTGGCCAGCAAATAAAAAGGCCGTTTTAGTCATTTCTTACAACTCCTGCCCAACGAGAGGCTTCTTCTTTAATTTTCTTAGCTGCTCCGTAATACAAATCTTTTAGTATTTCTTCAACGGTTTCTTCTTTGGAAACAAGACCTGCAATCTGACCTGCCATGACAGAGCCTCCATCCACATCTCCGTGAACAACCGCTTTAGCTAGAGCACCTGCTCCCATTTGTTCAAAAATTTCCAAATCGGGATTTTCTTGTTTAAAGGCATCTTTCTCAGCTTTTTCAAAATCACGAGTCAACTGATTTTTAATCGCACGAACAGCATGTCCAAAGTGTTGAGCTGAAATTGTAGTATCAATATCTCTAGCTTTTAAAATTTTCGCCTTATAATTTGGATGGGCATTAGACTCTTTGGCAACGACAAAGCGAGTTCCAACCTGAACAGCCTCTGCACCTAGCATAAATCCAGCAGCAGCACCTTCACCATCCGCAATCCCTCCTGCAGCAATAACAGGAATAGATACAGCAGCAGCAACCTGGCGGACCAAGGTCATGGTTGTTAATTTACCGATATGCCCCCCAGCCTCCATTCCTTCTGCAATAACAGCGTCCGCACCGATTTTTTCCATGCGTTTAGCTAGGGCAACACTTGGAACAACAGGAATAACTGTAATACCAGCAGCATGGAAACGTTCCATGTATTTACTTGGATTTCCTGCTCCTGTTGTAACTACCTTAACCCCTTCCTCGATAACGAGGTCTACAATATCTTCCACAAAGGGAGACAAGAGCATGATGTTGACACCAAAGGGTTTATCTGTCAATGATTTGATTTTATCAATATTTGCCTTGACAACTTCTTTCGGGGCATTCCCCCCACCGATAATCCCTAGTCCTCCAGCCTTGGAAACAGCTCCTGCCAAATCACCATCAGCAACCCAGGCCATTCCTCCTTGGAAAATAGGATAATCAATGTTCAATAATTCTGTAATACGCGTTTTCATAGTGCCTCCATCGTTTCTTGCTTACGTAATAGTTCGATACCGTCATAATTTGACAATCAAACTATTGCCTAAACAAGAGGGAGCGGGTTTCCCTACTCCTTCTATCTTATATTCTGCTTATTTTGTTTGCTCTTCAACGTAGGCAACCAAGTCACCAACTGTTTTCAAGTCATCTTCTGCTTCGATTTGGATATCAAAAGCATCTTCAATTTCTGAGATTACTTGGAACAAGTCCAATGAATCTGCGTCCAAATCATCAAAAGTTGATTCAAGTGTTACTTCTGATGCGTCTTTTCCAAGTTCTTCAACGATAATTTCTTGTACTTTTTCAAATACTGCCATGATAGGACTCCTTTAAAATAAATAGTTTTTTATAACAATGTGTTCACCACATGATTACCTAAATTGTAAGAATGAGCGTGCCCCAGGTCAAGCCTCCACCGAAGCCTGATAAAAGAACAGTCTGGCTACCATCTAAACGGATAAGGCCTTGTTCTACACACTCTGAAAGTAAAATCGGGATACTGGCTGCACTGGTGTTCCCATATTCCATCATATTAGCCGGAAGTTTATCTCGGTTAACACCAATTTTTTTAGCCATCTTATCCAAAATACGGTCATTAGCCTGATGAAGTAGTAGATAATCCAAGTCTGTCGCCTCTATAGGAGACTCATCAATAGTCTGTTTGATAGACTTGGCTACATCCCGAATAGCAAAATCAAAGACTGCACGCCCATCCATCTGCAAAAATGAATCTGCACTTTCTTGATCTGAAAACGGAGAATGCAAGCCTGAATGTCCATAAGTTAGACACTCGCTACGACTCCCATCACTATTGAGACTCTCTGCCAAGAAATGCTCTTGCTCGCTAGCTTCTAGCAAGACTCCACCAGCACCATCTCCAAACAAAACAGCTGTTGATCGGTCTGACCAATCGACTGCTTTAGAGAGGGTTTCACTACCAATCACCAAACCTTTTTGAAAGCGACCAGAAGCAATAAACTTTTCAGCAGTTGAAAGAGCAAATACAAATCCACTGCAAGCCGCTGTTAGGTCAAAAGCAAAGGCCTTATTAGCACCAATATTAGCTTGAACACGAGCAGCTGTAGAGGGCATCATAGAATCTGGAGTAATGGTAGCTAGGATGATAAAATCCAACTCCTCTCCTGTGATTTCAGCTTTTTCCATCAGTTTCTTAGCAACCTCTGTAGCCAAATCACTAGTAGATTCTGTTCTTGAAATATGCCTTTGTCGTATTCCCGTCCGACTTGAAATCCACTCATCATTGGTATCCATAATCTGAGCCAAATCATGATTTGTAACCACTTGCTCTGGCACATAATGAGCAACCTGGCTTATTTTTGCAAAAGCCATTATCTCAAATCCTCCAAAAATTGATAAAGATTAGTCAAACCTTTGCTCATAACCTCAATTTCTTGCTTACTCATACCATCAATGATTTTTTCAACCATGGCCTTGTGGAAGCGTTTATGTAGCCTATGAACCAAGCGACCTTTCTTTGTCAAATGCAGATGTACCACACGTCGATCATGTTCTGAACGAATGCGTTCAATGTAACCCTTGCGTTCGAGATTATTCAAACTAGTCGTAACTGTCCCAAGAGTCACCATCAACTCTTTTGACACTTGACTTGGTGTCACATCTGGAACTTTTCCAATCACATCAATCGTATGCATTTCTTTGATGGAGATATCCTTGAAACGACTACCCCTCAAGCTAACTTCGTCAATAACGAGGACATTGTTAAATATAGACGTTAAATATTCATTAATTCGTTGGTAGTCCAATCTTTCCTTCCCTCCTTTTCAAAAAAACTTTTAGAATCAAAACATTTGACAAGAGAATTATATCAAAGTTCAAAGAATGGCGCAAGTATTTTTTTATTTTCCTGTAAATTTAGGTCTTCTTCTTTCCGAATGAGCCCGAACTCCCTCTTTGAAATCCTCTGTTTTCGCTAGTGATTCCTGTAGGTTAAGTTCTAAAGTAGCGTAACTCTGCCAGTCTTTAAATTGGCTCTCCCAAACCAACTTCTTGATGGCTGTATAGGAATTAGCTGACCCGCGTCTCAATTTTTTAAGGAGCTGTTCTCTCGTCTTTTCAAGTTTATCAGCTTCACAGACACGGTAAACCAGCCCCCACTCTAGAGCTTTTTCTGCGTTCAAAGCCTCACCTGTCATAGCTAATTGAGCAGCACGCGTCACACCAATACTTCGACTCAAGAGATGAATTCCTCCTGCATCCGGAGCCAAACCAACTCCAACAAAAGCTTGGATAAATTTAGCCTTATCCGTTGCCAGACAGAAATCTGCAGCAACAGCCATATTCGCTGCGGCACCTGCAACAGCCCCATCAACCTCCATCAAGACAGGTTTAGCAATTTGCTTGATTTTATAAGAAATAGTATTGACCAATTCTGCGATTTTTGTCAATGATGGAATATCATCCTCATCGACTGCTCGCTTCATCTCAACCAAATCTCCCCCAACTGAAAAGACTTTGCCATTCGCGTTGATTAAGACAAAATGCACAGCCGGATCCTCTTCTGCCAAAGTCAGAGCTTCTAAAATCTCCTCACACATAGGAATATGAAAACCATTCGCGACCTCAGGACGATTCAAGGTAAGGATTGCCAAATCCTCTTCAAGCTGATAAACAATGTGTTCCATCTGGACTCCTTTTTTATTTTATAAGCAATTTAAATTATTTTATTTTCAAAGTATATCTTTTTTAGGAGCAGAAAGCAATAAAAAATCGACTAAAAGTGTCTCAGCCGATTAGAAAGGCTCGCTTTATACTAGAAAGCATCTTATTTTCTTCATTGAAAAAAGCCTTTCTTTCTGCTATAATCGTATAAAATACTTACTTTAGGAGTTCTTATGAAAGTTGTTAAATTTGGAGGTAGCTCTCTTGCCTCTGCTAGTCAATTAGAAAAAGTTTTAAACATCGTCAAAAGCGATTCAGAGCGTCGTTTTGTAGTCGTCTCTGCGCCTGGTAAACGCAATGCTGAAGATACTAAGGTTACGGATGCCTTGATTAAATACTACCGCGACTATGTTGCTGGTAACGATATTAGCAAGAGCCAAAGCTGGATTATCGACCGCTATGCTGCTATGGTTAGTGAACTAGGTCTTAAACCAGCTGTGCTAGAAAAAATTTCTAAAAGCATTCGTGCCTTAGCTACTCTTCCTATCGAAGAAAACGAATTTCTCTATGACACTTTCCTAGCAGCTGGTGAAAATAACAATGCTAAATTGATTGCTGCCTACTTTAATCAAAACGGGATCGATGCACGCTATGTGCACCCTAGAGAAGCTGGTATTGTGGTCACAAGTGAACCTGGTCACGCTCGCATCATTCCATCAAGTTATGACAAGATTGAAGAATTGACAAATACAAATGAAGTTCTTGTCATTCCTGGTTTCTTTGGAGTTACCAAGGAAAATCAAATCTGTACCTTCTCACGTGGAGGATCAGACATTACAGGTTCTATCATTGCTGCCGGTGTTAAGGCAGACCTCTATGAAAACTTTACGGATGTTGATGGTATCTTTGCGGCTCACCCAGGAATCATTCACCAACCACACTCTATCCCAGAGTTGACCTACCGTGAAATGCGTGAGTTGGCCTATGCAGGCTTCTCAGTCCTTCATGATGAAGCCCTTCTTCCCGCCTACCGTGGAAAAATTCCTCTGGTTATCAAGAATACCAACAACCCTGACCATCCAGGTACTCGTATCGTTCTAAAACACAGTAGTGACAAGTTCCCAGTAGTAGGAATTGCTGGTGACTCTGGCTTTGTCAGCATCAACATGTCTAAATACCTCATGAACCGTGAGGTTGGATTTGGACGCAAGGTTCTTCAAATCCTTGAAGATCTTAACATCGGTTGGGAACATATGCCAACAGGTATCGACGATCTTTCAATCATTCTCCGTTCTCGCGAACTAACTCCTATCAAGGAAGAAGAAATCCTTCGTCAGTTGGTTCAAAAGGCTGAAGTAGACCATGCAGAAATCGAGCACGACCTTTCAATCATTATGATTGTTGGAGAAAAGATGAAGAGCCATATCGGAGTAACTGCTACTGCGACACGTGCTCTATCTGAAAATAAGATCAACATCCAGATGATGTCTCAAGGTTCTAGTGAAGTGTCTATCATGTTTGTTGTCCATAAGGACCAAGAGAAAGCAGCTATTAAAGCCCTCTACAATGCCTTTTTCGGTGAAAGTAAGGAAGACTAAGCATGGCTCAATCACTTAACAAAACAGTGCTCCTCAATACGACAGGCACCTCCTACCTCTCTATAGCTGGGAAAGTTGGGAAATTCCTTGTCGGAGATCAGGCTTTGGAATTTTACCCCGATGTCAATGTTGAACAATTTATCCAGATTCCTTGGAGCCATATCAACCAAATTGGAGCTAATGTCACTGGTCGCAAAATCAGTCGCCACTTCGAAGTCTTTACAGACAGAGGAAAATTCCTCTTTGCTTCAAAAGACTCAGGTGCCATTCTTAAAATTGCTCGCGAAAAACTGGGCAATGACAAGGTCGTCAAACTTCCGACCCTGATTCAAACCATTAGTCAAAAATTTAAAAATCTATTTGCAAAAAAGTAGAAACTTTAGTATAATCATAGCAACGGATAAGTAGGTTATCTTCTTCTTTCAGAAAGTCTGCGGGTGCTGCGAGCAGATAGGAGGGATAGGTGAAATTCTACCGTTAGTAACAATTGCATACACAATCAAGTGCACACCTGTGAAGTTGGATGGAACCGTGGCCCTGCCACTCCAACGCTTTGTCAGGTGTGCTTTTTTCATAAAGGAGTTCTTATGTTAGATATCAAACGTATTCGTACAGACTTTGATGCTGTCGCAGAAAAATTAGCTACACGTGGAGTAGATGCTGCTGTCTTGAATGAGATGAAAGAAATCGACGCTAAACGTCGTGATATTTTAGTCAAGGTTGAAACTCTCAAGGCTGAACGTAACACAGTTTCTGCTGAGATTGCCCAAGCTAAGCGCAACAAGGAAAATGCAGATGACAAGATTGCTGCCATGCAAAATCTATCTGCTGAAGTCAAAGCCTTGGATGCTGAATTGGCAGAAATCGATGCTAAATTGACAGAATTTACTACTACTCTTCCAAATATCCCAGCTGACAGCGTTCCTGTTGGAGCTGATGAAGATGACAATGTGGAAGTTCGCCGTTGGGGGACTCCACGCGAGTTTGACTTCGAGCCAAAAGCCCACTGGGATCTTGGTGAAGACCTTGGTATTCTTGACTGGGAACGCGGTGGTAAAGTAACAGGCGCTCGCTTCCTCTTCTATAAAGGCCTCGGTGCTCGTTTGGAACGTGCTCTCTACAACTTTATGTTGGACGAGCATGGCAAGGAAGGCTATACTGAAGTCATCACGCCTTACATGGTTAACCACGATTCTATGTTTGGTACTGGTCAATATCCAAAATTCAAGGAAGACACTTTTGAACTCAGCGACAGCAATTATGTCCTTATTCCTACAGCTGAAGTTCCTCTGACAAACTACTACCGTGATGAAATCCTGGACGGTAAAGACCTGCCAATCTACTTCACTGCTATGAGTCCATCATTCCGTTCTGAGGCTGGTTCTGCTGGTCGTGATACTCGTGGCTTGATTCGTTTGCACCAATTCCACAAGGTTGAAATGGTCAAATTTGCCAAACCAGAAGAATCTTACGAAGAATTGGAAAAAATGACAGCCAACGCTGAAAATATCCTTCAAAAACTGAACCTTCCATACCGTGTCGTTGCTCTCTCTACTGGAGATATGGGCTTCTCAGCTGCTAAGACTTACGACTTAGAAGTTTGGATTCCAGCACAAAACACCTACCGTGAAATCTCAAGCTGTTCAAACACAGAAGATTTCCAAGCCCGTCGTGCCCAAATCCGTTACCGTGATGAAGCAGATGGCAAGGTGAAACTCCTCCATACCTTGAACGGTTCTGGACTTGCAGTTGGACGTACAGTGGCTGCTATTCTTGAAAACTACCAAAATGAAGATGGTTCTGTGACCATCCCAGAAGCTCTTCGTCCATACATGGGTGGAGCTGAAGTTATCAAACCATAAAAAATAAGGTTTAGCTATTTCTAGCTAGACCTTTTTTCGTAACCAATTCAGATAAGCGCCTAATACAAAGAGCAAAATAATTAAGCAAATAGCGGTTTCAGCCAGTACCAAATAATCCAAAAATGGAAGTTTCAAGATTCCCTGAGCCATCTTGAGCGAGGTAGCTGTGATAATGGTTGGGAAGGTGAGGGCTGAGAAGGCTGGTTGAAAACCTTGTTTTAAAATATTGGGCAGACGAGTTAAAACAAAGAAAAAGAAGGATTGGGAAGCCAAGATCATGACGATTAAGACCCAATTCGGTAGGCTAGCTCCTCCAACTCGAACTAGGGAAGCCAAGAGTAGAGAGAAAGGAGCACAGTAGATTCCTTCTTGACCAAGCAAGGCTAGTGGGAGTGGATGTTTCTTTAAATCGCTATAAATAAGTGGGTAGAGATAGAAGGTCAATAGAAAACCAAAACTCAAGGTCGCATAGGCAATCTCGATGATGCCTACAAGAGGATAGGTTAAGGCAGCCACTGCTATCCCTACATAGAGAACCGTCCAGCTTGGAGTCGCACTGACTCTCTTTCCTGGACAGGCAAACTTGATGGTGAAAGCAGCAATCAAGGCCACATCCAAGAGAAATGAAAACCACCAGAGCCCTTGCGCAACCAAAGGAAGATAAGGGAAGACGCGAAAGACATAAGTCGATAAAATCATCCCAGCCATGGGAAAGGTAGCCATTCCTGACAAAAGAGGAGGCTTGGTCAATTCTTGCTTGGTTTCCTTCCAATTAAACAGATGCAAAATCAGAAAGTAAATCCATAAAACCAAACCTGTCAGACTCAACAGATGAGACAGAATCGGCAACGTATCTAACATAAGATTTCCAGCTCCTGCCAAACCTAGCAAACAACCAGAAAATACTAAGGGGAGTTTTTTCATCCTAACCTCCAATAATCATGTTAGTTTCAGTATAGCATAAAAGCACTTAAATGAGGACTTAAAAAACGAAGTCCGTTAATTTCAGACTTCATTTTTTACTCAGATATGAATTAGGCATAAGGTTGCAATTCTGGGTTAATTGGGGTATTGGCTAGGTTGTTGGCATAGTTACAGAGGCTTGCTAGGCTGACACCAAGAACAACATCCAAGGCATTTTGTTGGGTGTAGCCAGCTTCTAGAAACTCAGCCAAGGCTTCATCTCCTACACGACCCTTGGTATTGATAACTGCCAAAGTAAACTTAGCTAGGGTGTCCAATTTAGGATCTGTTTCGATTGGAGTACGATTGCGAAGGGCTTGCAGAAGATCATCGTTCATCTGGATTTGTTTGATGGAAAAAGCTGTATGACCGGCGACACAGAAGGCACAACCATTGGTTACAGCTGCCGTGATTTGCACCACTTCACGCTCAACGGGTGTCAAGCTGTTGCGACGATTGATGGCTCCGACAGTTCTGTAGGCTTCTAAGGCGGTAGGTGCATTAGCCAAGAGACCGATTAGGTTGGGAATATAGCCATTGTTATCTTTTTCTACTGTTTCAAGAACTTCTTTCACTTCTGCTGGTGCTGATTCTACTGTATGGATGGTAAATGTTGTCATCATAAAACCTCTTTTCATGTTGTTGAAATCTAGTCTATCACAGATTCTATACCTTGCATAATATATATTTTAAATTGCACCGATAGAAATTTTTTATGAAAGCAAAAAATCACACGCGATGTGTGATTCCATTATTTGTCAAAATACTTTTTAGTCTCAGCAATAACGACTGGTGATAAAACTAAGAGGGCAATCAAGTTTGGCAGAGCCATCAAGGCATTGACAATATCTGCGATAATCCAAACCATATCCAACTCGATAAATCCTCCCAACAAGACCATGAGTACAAAGACCACACGGTAGAGCCAGATAAAGCGAACCCCAAAGAGGAACTCGAAACAACGTTCTCCATAGTAGTTCCAACCAAGAATCGTTGTAAAGGCAAAGAGCACAAGGAAGATGGTCAAGAGAGCAGGTCCAAAGTGTGAAAAGACTGTTGAGAAGGCTGACTGAGTCAAGGCAACTCCATTCAAATCACCACTCCAAACACCAGTCACCAAGATTGTTAAACCAGTCAAGGTACAGATAATGAGGGTGTCAATAAAGGTTCCTGTCATGGAAATCAAACCTTGCTCTACTGGTTCATTTGTCTTAGCCGCAGCCGCTGCAATGGGAGCCGAACCCAGACCAGATTCGTTTGAGAACACACCACGCGCTACACCATTTTGAATAGCCATTCGAATGCTAGCACCTGCAAATCCACCTACCGCAGCAACAGGACTAAATGCTGATGTCAAGATTAAAGCGATTGTGGCAGGGATTTTCTCGATATTAAAGAAAATAACTGTAAGAGTCCCCAAAATATAGATGATGGCCATAAAAGGAACAACGGTAGTTGAAACCTTAGAAATGGACTTGAGTCCACCAAAGACTGCAATCGCTACAAATACAGACAACACAAGAGCGGTGATAGCTGGCGAAATAGTCGTTGTATTTTGGATAGATTCTGTAATCGAGTTGACTTGGGTGAAGGTTCCGATTCCTAACAAAGCTACTAGCACACCTGCCAGGGCAAAGAAGATAGCAAGTGGTCGCCACTTTTCTCCCATCCCTAGAAGAATATAGTGCATCGGACCTCCCGCTACTGCACCATGTTCATCCTTGGTACGGTATTTGATAGCTAGTAGTCCTTCCGCATATTTGGTAGCCATCCCAAAGAAAGCAGCCATCCACATCCAAAAGAGGGCTCCTGGGCCACCGACCTTGATAGCCGTCGCCACCCCGATAATATTTCCCGTACCAACTGTCGCTGCGAGGGCTGTACACAAGGCCGCAAAGCTGGATACATCGCCATGCCCCTTGTCCTTAGTAAAAATAAGCTGGAAAGCCTTGGGCAGACGCAAAACCTGCAAAAGTCCTAGACGAGCAGTTAGGTAAATCCCTGTTCCGACCAATAAAATCAAAAGGGGTGGGCCCCAAGCAAAAGCATCGATTGATTTAAGCAATTCTAACATTTCCTTCTCCTATCTTTTCAACCCCAAAAGAAAGAGCACATGCAAGATACATGTACTCTGGAATGCTTAGATAAATGCTAAAAAGCGGTCTATCCTAGCTCTGTCCTTTTACCTGAGAGTTTGAGCAGTTGCCTGCCTTGCCCCTTCGGTGCCTTTACGGTCTCTCCAGAGTTCCGTCCATTTACAGTCATGGAAAATCAAACGATTCTCCACTTCTATTAAACTTCATTCGGTGTTGGTATTTAATTGATTCTTATTTTACAAAAAATGTTGGCTTTTGTCAATGTGTTTATTAATAAAACTTAATTCAACAGTTTTTACTGTATAAAGCCTGGAATACTTCTATCCTTTAAAAGTCACAATAGTCGCACCACTACCTCCAGCATTTTGTGGGGCATAGCCGAAACTCTTGACATGCTTGTTTCTTTGTAGGTATTTGGTAACTCCTTCACGGATGACTCCTGTTCCGATACCATGGATGATATCAACTTGAGCCATATTGTTAAGCAAGGCTTGGTCTATAAAGGCATCTAGCTCATTCATGGCCTCTTCATAACGTTTGCCTCGAAGGTCCAGTCTGGCTTGAGGGCCACGACCAGAAGTTCGTTTCACAACATTGACTTGTTTCTTCTTGACTTGCTTTTCTTGCTGGGCTTGAACAAGGTCAAACTCTTTCTCTTCTAAGGTCATCTTAATCAAGCCAACTTGGGCCTCCCAGCGGCCGTCCTTGAGTTGACTGGTCAAGGTACCACGCTGTCCGTAACTGAGCACCACGATATCATCTCCCACCTTTGGAGCTCGTTTTTTCTTGGCCTTTTGAAGGACCTTGTTTTTAGATAAATCTACTTTTTCAGGAGCTAATTTTTTCAGCTTGGCCTTGGCTTCAATGATTTCGTGGGGTTTAAGTTGGGATTTGCTGTGGAGATTTTTGAGAATCTGGTCACTCTCACTGAGGGCCATGTCCACAATCTCAGCAGCCTGTTCACGCGCCTTATTAAGCTCGGTTTCCTTTTCACGATTGAGCTCGTTGTAAAGTTTTTTGAGAGCACGGTTCATCTTGAGATTTTCTTGCTCCACCTCACGGATATTGTCCAAGCGTTTACGGCTTTCCAGCGTCTGCTCTTCCAGTTGCTCAATAATCCGGTTGACATCATTGTCCTGATCGACCTGCTGGCTAGCATCTCCTACGATAACTTCAGATAGTCCTAAACGTTTGGCAATTTCAAAGGCATTGCTTCGACCAGGAACACCCTGCATAAAGCGATAGGTCGGGCGAAGAGTTGCAGTATCAAACTCCATGCTGGCATTTTGCACAAAGGCTGTCTCGATACCATAGGCCTTGAGTTCTGGATAGTGAGTGGTCGCCATGGTCTTGACTTGACGCAGGCGAAGGTCCTCCAGAATAGCCATGGCAAGAGCAGCTCCCTCTTGGGGGTCTGTACCAGCTCCTAACTCATCCAAGAGTAAGAGTGAATCTTGGTTGACCTTGCCAAGAATATCCACAATATTGGTCATGTGGCTAGAGAAGGTAGACAAGCTCTGCTCAATAGACTGCTCATCGCCAATATCAGCAAAAATTTCTTCAAAAATACCAACGCGACTTCCCTTATCTGCTAAAATCGGCAAACCGGACTGAGACATAACCTGCGTCAAGCCTAGAGTTTTAAGCATGATGGTCTTCCCACCTGTATTGGGTCCTGTAATGACAATCGCTGTTAAATCTTGACCAAAATGGACATCATTTGCGACGGCATTTTTGACCAGAGGATGACATACATGGAGCAGTTGAATTTCCTGATTTTCTGACAGCTGAGGAACGACTGCTTGCATTTCTTGGATAAATCGGACCTTGGCACGAATCAAGTCCAGATGACCGATAATCCAAGCGTCATTAGCAATCTCAGCCGCATGAGGGCGAACACGCTCAGAAATTTCTTGGAGAATGCGAAGCATTTCATAGCGCTCATCTGCTCGCAAACTGGCAATTTCTTCGCTCAGTTTGACCACCTCACGGGGTTCGATATAGACGGTATTTCCACTAGCAGAAATATCATGAACGACACCAGCAATCTTATTGCGGTAGGTGTTTTTGACTGGTAAAACCTGACGGCCATTTCTGCTGGCAACAATCCCTTCTGTCAACATCTGCGCTTTTTGCTTGAGCAAATCTTGCAAGACATCGCGTACCTGACTCTCGCTATCATGGATTTTTCTACGGATGCGCGCCAATTCTTCACTGGCAAAATTTTCAATGAAACCTGCATCATTAAAAGCTTGAAGATTTCCTTGTAACTGCGGAAAATCATGTAATTTCTCAAACCAAAGGGCTAATTCTTCCAAGCTGACATTTTCCAGATTGGCATAAAAACTTTGCAGTTCTCGGCTAGCAAGAAGTACGCGCTTCAAGAGTAGGAACTCCTCAATATTAAGGTCTGCTCCCATCTCCAAACGCTTGCAAACTCCTGCGATTTCCTTGGTTGCAAGAATAGTAAAATGCGGTTGCTCGACAAAGAGAGCCTGCATTTCCTTCATCTCAGCAAAAGCCTGTTTGATTTTATCTGCTTTGGCAGTCGGAGCCAACTGTCTCAATTGCTCCAAGCCCTGCTCAGTCAACAAATGGGGTTCAAACAAAGCCTTGACCTTATTGAACTCTAATGTTTCTAATATTTTCTTATTCATCTTTATTTCCTTGTCTTTGAATGTCTAGGTATGGTAGCTTTTAACATTCTGATAGATTCGAGTCAATCTGTAAACAAAGGGCTAGGAAAACTCCTGCCCTTTTTATCCGATTAAATTTGTCACCCAGATTTGTTTGAGCCAACTGGTTGTTACTGGTATGCTCTGGATGATGTGTTTTGCGACGATACTCTTTTCAAGAGGATTTTGTATAGCTGCCATGGGAATGGTCGCCAAGATGGTCAAGGTCATTTGCAAGACAAATAAGGTCACCAACATGGACAAGATACCTGCTGAAACTTGGAACAACTTACCCCCCAGTTTTTTACTAGGAAGTAAGTGTAATAGGAGACCAAGCAAACGACCGATGCTATAGACAATCCCAAATACAAGCAAGTAGCCGATCCCTGCGTAAAAGACCTTATCTAACTGAAAGAGTTGATCCGATGGGAAAAAGAAAGTTCCCTGACCTTCCTGCGGATTTGCATAAGGGACCAACAAATGAAATTGCTCACCAAGTCCCTTATAAAACTGGCCAGCCACAAAAGCCGATGCCATGGCTGAAATCAGGTAATAAACCTGTAAGAGCAGGCCTCTCCGATAGCCGATATAAAATCCCCAAGCCAAGACCAATAGAAGAAGGAGTGAAATCATAAGGAATCCTCAATCTTGCTCTGTTCTTGCTTGCAAGTCACAAGCTTGTGACGGAGTTCTTCTAATTCTTGCTCCTTATCATCAAATTCAATCTCACGGCTGAGCTGAGTTGATAAACAGTTGACTGCCAACAAAAGAGCGATTGTTTCATCGTCTGCACTAGGCATTTGTTCTTTAATTGCTTGGTATTTTTCTGTCGCAACCTTGGCGATTTCCTCCATAAAAAGGTTATCATGCTCGCTTGTCAAGGTTAATGATTTTTTCCCGAATGTAAATTTGAATCGATTTAGATTTGCCATAAAATTCACCTCACGATATTATACCAAAATTCGCTAACTTTGTCAGTTTTTACAAATTTGCCTGCTTTTATGGTACAATAGAAACTATGGCAAGTATAACACTCACACCAAGCGAAAAGGAGATTCAGGCTTTTCTTGAACACTATCAAACCAGTCTGGCTCCCAGTAAAAACCCCTATATTCGCTATTTTTTGAAACTGCCTCAAGCAACCGTTTCTATCTATACTTCTGGAAAGGTCTTGCTTCAGGGTGAAGGAGCTGATAAATACGCCAGTTTCTTTGGCTATCAGTTTGTAGAGGAAATCAGCGGACAAAATTTCCCTTTGATTGGGACAGATGAGGTAGGGAATGGTTCCTACTTTGGTGGGCTTGCAGTTGTGGCTTCCTTTGTCACACCTGACCAGCATGCCTTCTTGCGAAAACTCGGTGTGGGGGATTCTAAAACTCTGACCGACCAAAAGATCCGTCAGATTGCCCCTATCCTCAAAGAAAAAATCCAGCACCAGGCACTGCTTCTCTCACCAAGCAAGTACAACGAGGTCATCGGAGACCGCTACAATGCTGTTTCTGTTAAGGTAGTCCTCCATAATCAGGCTATCTATCTCCTCCTTCAAAAAGGCATTCAGCCTGAGAAAATTGTGATTGATGCCTTTACCAGTGCTAAAAATTATGACAAGTACTTGGCACAAGAGGCCAATCGTTTCAGCAATCCTATCAGCTTAGAAGAAAAGGCTGAGGGCAAATACTTGGCTGTCGCAGTTTCTTCTATCATTGCGCGTGATCTCTTTCTAGAAAATCTTGAAAATCTTGGACGAGAGCTGGGCTATCAACTTCCAAGTGGAGCTGGAACGGCTTCTGACAAGGTGGCTAGCCAGATTTTACAAGCCTATGGTATGCAGGGACTCAACTTCTGCGCCAAACTGCACTTTAAAAATACTGAAAAAGCGAAAAAACGCTTAGAAAGGTAAGTTATGAATTCATTTAAAAATTTCTTAAAAGAGTGGGGATTGTTCCTCCTAATTCTGTCATTACTAGCTTTAAGTCGTATCTTTTTTTGGAGCAATGTTCGCGTAGAAGGGCATTCCATGGATCCTACCCTAGCGGATGGCGAAATCCTCTTTGTTGTCAAACACCTCCCTATTGACCGATTTGATATCGTGGTGGCCCATGAGGAAGATGGCAATAAGGACATCGTCAAGCGCGTGATCGGAATGCCTGGCGACACCATCCGTTACGAAAACGATAAACTTTACATCAATGACAAAGAGACAGATGAACCTTACCTAGCTGATTACATCAAACGCTTCAAGGATGACAAACTCCAAAGCACCTACTCAGGCAAGGGCTTTGAAGGAAATAAAGGAACCTTCTTTAGAAGTATTGCTGAAAAAGCCCAAGCCTTCACAGTTGATGTCAACTACAATACCAACTTTAGCTTTACTGTCCCAGAAGGAGAATACCTTCTCCTCGGAGACGACCGCTTGGTTTCAAGCGACAGCCGCCACGTAGGTACTTTTAAAGCAAAAGATATCACAGGGGAAGCTAAATTCCGCTTCTGGCCAATCACCCGTATCGGAACATTTTAAGAGACCTAAGAGGCCGAGAATCGACAATCTCAGCCTCTTCTTCTATCATGAGAAGTGATTGTTTATTGACTAATACTCTTCGAAAATCAAATTCAAACCACGTCAGCTTCGCCTTACCGTACTCAAGTACAGCCTGCGGCTAGCTTCCTAGTTTGCTCTTTGATTTTCATTGAGTATAAAATAAAAACAACTCCAACTCTCACCTATTCATGCAAAGGAATTTTATGGAAGTTTATTTTTCAGGAACCATTGAACGGATTATTTTTGAAAATCCCAGCAATTTTTATCGCATCCTTCTCCTAGAAATCGACGATACAGACGCAGAGGATTTTGATGATTTTGAAATCATTGTCACGGGCACCATGGCTGATGTGATTGAGGGAGAAGACTATACTTTTTGGGGACAAATTGTCCAGCACTCCAAGTATGGGGAGCAACTGCAAATCAGTCGTTATGAACGCGCAAAACCAACTAGCAAGGGCTTGGTCAAGTACTTTTCAAGTAGCCATTTCAAGGGAATTGGTCTCAAAATAGCTCAAAAAATTGTAGATACCTATGGCGGCAATACCATTGACGAAATTTTGCAACACCCAGAAAAGTTAGAAGGCATTGCAGGACTCTCTGCCAAAAATCGCGAGGCCTTCGTCTCAACTCTTCGTCTCAACTACGGAACCGAGATGGTCTTGGCCAAACTAGCCAACTACGGCATTCCCAATAAATTAGCCTTTCAGATTCAAGACTTTTACAAGGAAAAAACCCTTGACGTGGTTGAAAATTATCCCTACCAACTAGTTGAAGATATCAAGGGTTTGGGCTTTACTATTGCTGACCAATTAGCAGAAGAACTAGGCATCGAAAGTCAGGCTCCTGAACGCTTTCGTGCCGGTCTAGTTCACAGTCTTTTTCAGACCTGTATGGAAACAGGGGACACCTATGTTGAAGCACGGGATTTGCTGGAACAAACCCTTACTCTCCTTGAATCTTCTCGCCCCGTGGAACTGGATCCCAGCCAAGTGGCCCAAGAGCTCTCCTACCTGATTGAAGAAGACAAGGTTCAGCAGGTTGATACCAAGATTTTTGACAACAGCCTCTTTTTCGCTGAGGAAGGCATCCGTAGTCACTTGGTTCGTATCCTTGAAAAAGGAAAACAGAAGAGCCAGGATTTAAAAACCATTCAAAAACATATCGCTACTGTCGAAGAAGATTTGGAGATTGAGTATGATAGTATTCAAAAACAAGCTATCTGCGACGCTATCCAGAACAAGGTCTTTATTCTGACAGGTGGACCTGGTACTGGTAAGACAACGGTTATCAATGGTATCATCGCTGTTTACGCCCTTTTAGAAGGACTTGACCTCAGGAAAAAAAGCAACCTACCTATTCTTCTTGCTGCTCCAACTGGACGAGCAGCTCGCCGCATGAATGAATTGACAGGTTTGCCTAGCGCGACCATACACCGACATTTAGGAATGACAGGTGACGATGATACCAGTCATCTGGAAGATTATCTGGATGCTGACTTTATCATCGTAGATGAATTTTCCATGGTGGATACTTGGCTGGCCAATCAACTCTTCTCCAACATCTCTTCTAACAGTAAAATCCTCATCGTGGGTGACAGCGACCAGCTACCGTCTGTCAGCCCTGGACAGGTTCTAGCGGATCTGCTTCATATTCCCTTGATTCCTCAGACTCGCTTGGAAAAAATTTATCGGCAAAGCGAGGAATCAACCATCGTCACGCTAGCTAGTCAAATTCGACAGGGCATCTTGCCAGCTGATTTCACCCAGAAAAAAGCTGACCGTTCCTACTTTGAAATTGCTAGTGGCCATATTCCAGCTACGATTGAAAAAATCTTAGGCGCCGCCCTCAGAAGTGGTATTCCTGCCCGTGATATCCAAGTTCTGGCTCCCATGTACAGAGGGACGGCAGGGATTGATGCCATCAACCAGCTCATGCAAGACCTCCTTAACCCACCACAAAAAGACCAACTTAGTTTTGAAGCTCCCCAGTGCCATTATCGTAAGGGCGACAAGGTCATTCACCTGGTCAATGATGCTGAAATTAATGTCTTTAATGGAGATTTAGGAGCCATCACAGACCTGATTCCTGGTAAATACACCGAGTCGAAACAAGACGAGATTGTCATTGATTTTGACGGCAACGAAGTCTCTTACCCACGTAACGAATGGTACAAGATTCGTTTGGCCTATGCCATGAGTATCCATAAGTCTCAGGGAAGTGAGTTCCCTGTTGTCATCTTACCTATCACTAGTGCTAGTAGGCGCATGCTGGAGCGCAATCTCATCTATACAGCCATTACACGCGCCAAAAGCAAGCTTATCTTACTAGGTGAATTACAGGCCTTCGACTATGCTACCCAACACATCGGAACTGCCCGAAAAACCTATCTGATTGAACATTTCAGTGATCTACTAGAGAATGTTGAAGAAAAGCAACCAGCTGTCTCTGAAACAGACACATCAAACGCCTCTGAACAATCCTACATCCTGACCGAAGAAAACTGGGATAGCATCCCCGCCATGATTGGGATTACAGACGCAGACCTCAAAGAGATTTTTGGAAAATAGTGCATAAGAAAACCCACCAATTCAGGTGGGATTTTTGTTTATTAAGATTATTTAACTGTTGCTGTGCTTGTAATCAATTCAACAGCTTTTTTGATTGTGATATCATGTTTCAACATATCAGCTGAAAGCAAGTTTTGAACTTGTGCAACTTCCATGTTGTAGTCTGCTGCCAATTGCTCGATTTCTTTTTGGATTTCTTCTTCTGAAGCGTCAAATCCTTCAGCTTTGGCAACTGCTTCGATAACAAGGTTAGTCTTAGTGCGTGACTCAGCTTCTCCCTCGTATTGTTTGTGAAGGTCTTCTTGAGTAGTTCCAGTGATTTGGAAGTACATGTCAGGGTTGATACCTTGACGTTGCAAGTTTCCAAGGAATTCATTTACTGAACGGTGAACTTCTTCGTGGATCATTTCTTCTGGAAGTTCTACGATTTCAGCGTTTTCTACAGCTTTATCGATTGCTGCACCTTCTACTGCATCTTTGTAAGCTTCTTCTTTAGCAGCAGCCAATTCCTTGCGGTATTTTTCTTTCAATTCAGCAAGTGTTTCAACTTCTTCGTCGATGTCTTTTGCAAGCTCATCGTCAAGAGCTGGAACTTCTTTAGCTTTTACTTCGTGGATAGTTGTCACGAATTTAGCTTCTTTACCTGCAAGGTCTTCTGCTTGGTAGTCTTCTGGGAATGTTACAACTACATCAACAGTTTCGCCAGCTGAGTGACCTACCAATTGATCTTCGAAACCAGGGATGAATTGACCTGAACCAAGTCCAAGTGAGAAGTTTTCACCTTTTCCGCCATCAAATTCAACACCATCGATAGAACCAACGAAGTCGATGACAACAGTGTCGCCGTTTTCAGCAGCAGCTTCTTTGATAACCAATTCAGCCAAGTTGTTGCGTTCGCGTTCGATACGCTCTTCAACGTCAGCATCAGTTACTTCTTTTTCTACATCAACTGATACTTCAAGGTTTTTGTAGTCACCCAATTTTACTTCAGGTTTTGTAACAACTTCAGCAGTGATAACCCAGTCTTGACCTTTTTCCATTGAAGTTACGTCAATTTTTGGTTGAGCAACGACTTCAAGACCAGCTTCTTTTACAGCTGCTTCATAAGCATTTGGCAAAAGAGCGTTCATAACGTCTTGGTAAAGTGACTCTTCACCAAATTTTTTGTCGAAGATAGGGCGTGGAAGGTGACCTTTACGGAAACCTGGAACATTAAGAGATTTCTTCACTGAGTTGAAGACACGGTCCAATTCTGGTTTGATTTGGTCTTGAGAGATAGTGAAAGTCAAGACACCACGGTTTGTTTCTTTGTTTTCAAATGATACAGACATTCTGTCATTTCTCCTTAAAATTTTTTAAATACAGTCTATTATAACATAAATGGGCGACTTTTTTCAAGTAACGAATGCTCTTTTCAATCACGCTAGAGGTACTTGCTTGCTTCTTTGATACTAAGGTCAGCCATTCTTTCCTTGTTTTTCTCAATGAAGCCTGCTACCCAAGTTGGATTGGTTTTGGAGTAGTCTCTTAGAGCCCATCCAATGGCTTTATTGATAAAGAATTCTGTTTGGTTCAAATTATGAAGCAGAATCTTTTCCAGTAATGGAACATTGGTCTTCTCTTTTCTCAACAACTGGTGGTCAATAGCGACACGTCTCAACCAGATATTGTCTGACAAGCTCCATTGGAGGATTATTTTTTCCAGTTCCGGCTTGTCATACACCAAACTCCCTACTACTCGATCTAGGATATCCACCGTATCCCACCAAGATTTGGTAACAACCAACTGCTCTAGCTTAGGCAAATCGCTGTCCTTTAGATAAAACTGCATGGCTTTCAAATAATTGGCAGCCACATACTGGAATTCTCTAGACTCTTTTTCCCAGCAAATATCTACAAAATCCCAATCGATAATCTTTGTTTTTTTCGCTTCTGGAAAGTATTTTTTATAGAGTGTATTTCTTTCTGGCGCCGCAACGCCTAGAAAGGAAAATTGATGGCGCATATAGGCCTCCATAGGCCCTGCTTTTTTAGGATCTTTTGCTGCTTCTAGCTCCTCAAGTAAATCTGTTAGACTCATCTAAAACTCCTCATGCCCTACCAAATGATGCTGAAAGGCATAGACTGCTGCCTGAGTGCGATCGCTAACCTCCAGTTTGGCAAGAATGTTGGACACGTGGGTCTTGACCGTCTTGAGAGAGATAAAAAGTTCATCTGCGATACGCTGATTTTCGTATCCCTTGGCAATCAGTTGGAGCACATCTCGCTCACGCGCAGTCAATTCTTCATGAAGTTCCATATGATTGCGGTGGTATTCGACCTTCTTGCTAACCTCTTGCTCAATGGCGAGCTCCCCAGCAGCCACCTTACGGACAGCGTGGAGCAGTTCATCTGCACTAGAAGTTTTGAGCATATATCCTTTGGCACCAGCATTCAAGACCGGCATGATTTTTTCATTGTCCAAGTACGAGGTCACAATCAAAATTTTGGCTTCAGGCCATTCTTTGAGAATGGCCAAAGTCGCGTCAATCCCATTCATCTCAGGCATGACGATATCCATGACAATGACATCTGGACGCAGTTCCAAGGCCAAATCAATACCTTGAGACCCATTTGCCGCCTCGCCCACAACTTCTACATCGTCTTGGAGGTCAAAGTAGCTTTTCAAGCCCAATCGGACCATTTCATGGTCATCTACTAGTAAAATTTTCATCTTTACTCCTTTATCATTCCTTATCGAGCAGGGGAATACGGATATCAACCGCCAGACCTTGCTTGGGAGCTGTCAAGAGTTGAACCGTTCCTGCCATATCTTCGACTCGCTCCTTGATATTCCGCAGTCCATAACTCAAGTCGTCTAAACTCCCTAACTGGAAACCAATCCCATTGTCCACCACCTTCAGCTGCAATTCAACATCCGTCTGATAGAGATAGACATCCAAACAAGAGGCCTGAGCATGGCGGAGAGTATTGCTGATCAACTCTTGCAGAATACGGAAGATATGTTCCTCGATTTTCTTAGGCAATTTCGTCACATTTTGCTTGAGACTAACTTTGAGGTCACTCTTGTCCTCAAGCTCTTTTAGAAGAATTTGAATCCCTTCTATCAAGCTCTTTTGTTCCAATTCAACTGGGCGCAAGTGCAGGAGCAAGACTCTCAAATCCTTCTGGGCGGTTTCTAAAATAGCTGTGACACTCTGCAACTGGGTCTGCATCTTTTCTCTATCCAGTTTCAAAGCCTGCTGACTGATACCTGACAAAATCATATGGGCCGCAAACAACTCCTGACTGACTGTATCATGCAAATCCCTAGCAATCCGCTTTCGTTCTTTCTCGATGATTTCCTCTTCCTGAGCAAGACTGTGATTTTCAGCTTTTTGAAGAGCTTCTGTCAAGAGATTAAGTTTACCTGACAAGGACTTGAAACTGGCATCCAAATCTGGATCTGCAAGCTGAACCACTTCTTGCCCTGCCAACAAACGCTTGAGATTAGTCTGCATTTTTCTTAGAGAAAGCTCTTCGATACCTCTCCAAAACAGGGCCAAGAGAAAGGTCATGGACATGCTGAAGACCAATAGCAAAAAAACAAATTTTTCTGTTTTTTCGACATCGTGCAGAAAGATAGACCAGTCAAAGTCAAGCATTTCCAACAAGCTGTGGGAGAAAAATAAGACAAACAGGAAGGAGGTAATGGCAATGATTACATAAGCTTGTTTTTTCATCCTCTGATCACCTCAACATCCCCAATCATAGTGGTCAAGAAAATCTTGACGCTCTTGTTACTCTTGAGATAGTCTCTTGTTTCCTGATGATAGTGTTCATTGCGGAGAGCACGCTTGGGCTGGTTGAAAAAAGTCAAATCACCATAGAGACAGTTAACGCTAAGACTAACTTCCACATCTACAGGTACAATGATTTTGGTCGTTCCTACCATCTTTCTGAGGATAATAACATTGTCATGATTGGTTAAGATGACCCTCTCCAGATGAATGGTATCCTTGCCCATGAGGCGAAAGAGATTGATATCGTCAAACTGGCAAGTCTGGTAGCTTGAAAAATGATGGAGATTGCCAAACCAACGATTTTTCTCCTTCTTAACCGTTACCACCTCTTCAAAAACCAAATTGGTCTGTTCTTTTTCCTGGTTCATCATCGGATAAAGAAGAAAGAGGCTGTAGATGACCGCAACAAAAATAGCTAGAATCACAAAAGGATTGAGCATGACGATGAAAAAGAAGAGAATGCTTGCCACCACTAAAAGAAGATTATTGCCCTCTTTACCAGTGTAATAACGAATCAAAAGCAAAAAGAGGAATAAAATCAGCAGAAAACGCGAAAAATGCTCTGATACCATCAAAATCAGAGCTCCTGTCAGAAGACAGGCTTCGATAAATAAAAAGATTTTAAATTTTCTCATAGGTTCATCCTCTCCCTTCTATTTTATCACAATTCAAAAAAGTCACCTCAGTCTGAGGATGGAAAAAAAGGCGGTGGTTACGCCTTTTTCATCTGATCATTTGCTTCTTTTAATTTTCCATAAAGAAGATAGTCTACTTTTTGCAAATCTGCTATGGTGGCACAATTAAGAGCACACATAATCAAACGCAGATCGTCTTTCCAGCCTTGGACAATGCCAATAACTTCTTCAACTGTGTAGGTTTCAATCAATTCCAGAACTGTCCGAGACAATCCTACAGCCTTAGCCCCAAAGACCAAACACTTAATCATATCCAGCGGATTGCGAACACCTCCACTGACCAAGAGTTCGACCTTGTCTTTCCAGTCTTGGGCCTTGAGAAGGGCTTGCATGGTGGACTGGCCCCATTGATTGAGGTAGTCACGTTGACCACTGCGACGGTTTTCGATATAAGCAAAACTGGTACCACCACGACCTGATAGATCCACTGTTCGAACGCCCAATTCATAGGCTCTTTCAATGGTCCTCACATCCATTCCAAAGCCCACTTCCTTTAGGACAATCGGAACAGGGATTTGCTTGCTATAGTCTGCCAGATGCGATTGCCAGCTTCTGAACTTCCTTTCTCCCTCAGGCATGAGCAATTCCTGCATAACATTGACATGCACTTGCAAGAGAACAGGATTCATCTCTTCTACAGTCTGAAGACCTAACTCGACAGGCTTGTCCAATCCAATATTGGTTCCAAGAAGGAGATTTGGATGATCAGACTTGACAGAAAAAGAGTCATCTGCTGGATCTTTGAGGGCTGCGCTATAAGAACCCGTTACAAATAAAATACCACAGGCTTCCGCCACCTGAGCCAGCTTTTGATTGATTTCTCTTCCCTTATCGCTTCCACCCGTCATAGCATTGATATAAAAAGGAAAGTCCCATTTTCGACCAGCAAACTCTGTCGACAGATCGACTTCATCCAGGTCGTAAAGAGGCAAGGAAGAATGAATCAACTCCACCTCATCAAAGCTATTATAGGAACTTTGCTGCTCAAGGGCATAGCGGATGTGCTCATCCTTACGATTTGTCGTCATGTCCTATCCTTTCTTGGTATAAGAGCTCAATCCCCAGATCGGCCCAACGGTTTTTTAGGGTTTCAGTTGATTGCTCACCAAAACTCAAGGCAATGCCACAGTCACCACCACCAGCGCCGCTACTCTTGGCAACAGCCTGCAAATCTTGACTAGCTTCTTTCAACTGTCTGAGCGAAGGTGTGTAAATATCTGTGCTCAAGCCTTCTAAAAGCCGGCTGGCTACTTCTACTTGCTCGATAAGTTTTTCTGATTTCCCCTGTTTCAAGGCTTCTACCAAAGAAACCACCGTTTCTTTTGAGGAACTTAAAAAATTCTGATTGATGTTTTGCTTGATTTGCTGGACCATGTGACTCGATACAGCCACTTCCTTGGTCCATCCCACTAGGAAATCACATTCTAGGGCAGGTTGTACGTGTGAGATTGAAAAGCCCCAATCACGCTCTAAAACAGTCGCTAAGTTTTCTTCTTCCAACCAAGCAGCCACCTTCTGGCGATCAAATGACTGGTAGAGAACCAAATCCTCTGCCACAATACAGGCAAGGTCCCCCATAGAACCATTGTCTCCGCGCTTGAGCAAGACAGCGCTAGCCAGCTTGAACAAGAGCTCCTGATCAACCGAAAGCTTATACAGAGCTAGCAGAGCCTTGACAACCAAGACAACGACGCTGCCACTAGATCCTAAACCAAACTTTTTCCCTTCTCGTTCCATTTTTCCTCGGATTTCCAAAGAAAAAGGTCGCAAGGTCTCCCCACGATAAACGAGGAAATCTTCCACTAAAGCAATTGTTTCTTGAATCAAGCTATAGTCAGGATTTGGCGTCAAATCCGCTGCGAAATCAAACATATCCGAATAGATACGATAACTATCAGAAAAAGCAATCTCGCCCTTCATATAGATGGGAATGGCCTTTATCAAGGCCAACTGCCCTGGCTCTAAAATAGCATATTCCCCTGCCCAATAGAGTTTTCCGCAAGTTTTAACAGCAATCATCTTGGCTCAAATCCTTTGTTTTTGACACAATCAAGCGATAACGCTGACCGAAGATTTCTGATAAATGCTCCAAGTCTTTCTCCTGACAGAGAACCTTGACATTGGGACCAGCATCCATGGTAAAGTAGCAAGCTTCTCCTTGCTCACGAAGCTGGCGGACAAAGTCCATGGCTTCATAGCTTGCATCCGTCAGATAAGAAAAGGCTGGTGATGCTGTTTTGGTCGTAGCGTGCATAGCCAGAGCATTTTCCTCCGTTAACTCCCCAACCTTGGCAAAGTCATTTTCCTTGAGATAAACCAGCATATCCTGATAGTCTTTCTCAGACTGACGGACCCAGTCATCAAAGGTCGTCGATGTCTCCACACAAAGTTTCATCCCATCACGACTAGAGATTGGTTTTTTCTTGTCCTCTAGTACCAACATAATCATAGCTAGTTTCAAGTCTGTCTCTACAGGGTAAATTTCTCCGCTATCCTTATCCCAAGCACCTAGTGGTCCATAAAAACTCCGAGAGGAAGAGCCTGAGGCAAACTTAGCCTCCTGTGCCAACTGGCTCCGAGTCAATCCAAGCTTGAAATAAGCATTACAAGCCTTGACCAAGGCAGACAAACCACTAGAACTTGATGACAAGCCCGCTGCCGTAGGCATATTATTTTGAGTATCAATTCGAACAAAGCCCTCACCAGCTGGACGGTAACGGTCAATAATCTTGCTCATCTTGACATGCTCCGCCTCACTCTGTAGCTGACCATTGATGTAAAAAACATCAGCAGTCGCATCCGTCGGTAGAGGCGACAGGGCCGTCTCTGTGTACATGTTTTCCAAAGTCAGAGAGATGCTGCTAGTAGCAGGCACCATCTCTTTTTCTTTTTTCTTTCCCCAATATTTGATAATAGCAATATTTGCGTAAGAACGTACTGTTACAGGCTCTCTATCCATGTCTGAACAGCTCCTTTCTCTTCTAATCTTTCTGCTAGTTCTTGAGCTTGAGTCAAATTGGTTGCCAAGGCTATGATACAGCCTCCTAGCCCACCACCGCTCATCTTGGCACCCAGAGCACCATGGCTAAGAGCCGTTTCAACTAGAGAATCCGCCTCAGGGCTACTAACACCAATTTCTTTTAGATGCAAATGCGCTTGACTAAGGATTTGTCCCAGTCCTTCAGCATCTTTTCGTGAAATCGCTTCTTCTGCTTGCTGGGTCAATTCTCCCAGGGCATGCAAAAACGGCAGGGCATCCTTGCCCTTGTTTTGAACCACTTGAATGGCTTCACGAGTGTGACCATAGACGCCCGTATCTGCAATGACCAAATAGGCAGATAGATTCATCTCAAGCTCTGTAAATCCTACGTTCTTAATAAAGCGAATAGGCTGGTCACTGAGACAGGTCTTGGCATCCAAACCACTTGGATTCATATGGGCAATCATCTCCGCCCGATTGACCAAGATTTCTAGTACATCATGAGGCAGTTCTGCCTGATAGTAGTCAAATACCGCACGAATGGCCGCTATGCTGATAACCGCTGACGAACCCATTCCCCGTTTTTCAGGGATAGCCGAGTCAATCTCACAGCGAATGCAGGATTCTTTGATATCCAAATACTCCAGTGAAGCATACACCGCCATGGACAAGGTATCCTCTTCATAGAGACGCCAAGGACTCGCTGCAGGAACTACCTTACAAGTCACCTCCACCTCCAAAAGAGGCAGGGAAATAGCCGGATAACCGTAAACGACTGCATGCTCCCCAATTAAAATTATCTTACTATGTGCCTGACCGACACCAACCTTTTTTGTCATGTTATCCTTTTACTAGACGGAAAGACCGTCTTATTTCTCAAACAGTATTATTTGTTCCTATCTATTTTATTATATTTTCACAAAAAAAGCGATTGTTTCCTTCACAATCGCCTCTTTCATTATTGAACCCATTCGCCATTATAGTTGACAGAATAGCCATCTACAGTGGTATTCACTGCCAAGGCACCTGAGCTATAAGCGTAGTACCATTTACTACCGACCTGGAACCAGCCTGTTGCCATAGCTCCTGATGAACGGAGATAGTACCACTTGTTACCAAGGTTTTGCCAACCAATTTTCAGATCACCATTTGACTGGTCTAAATAATACCAAGTTGAGCCTTCCTGATACCAGCCAGTTGTCATAGCCCCTGATGAACGGAGGTAGTACCACTTATTGCCAAGTTGTTTCCAACCAGTTTGCATGATACCAGTTTCTGAATCTAGATAGTACCAAGTGGAAGCATCTTGAATCCAACCAGAACGTTTCTCACCACCAAGATTCTTATTCCCAGAATTTCCTGTTTTTGCTAGGTAATACCAGTTAGATTGATCATAAAGCCAACCTGTCTTTAAAGAATGATCTTGATCAAAGTAGTAGTATGCTAATTTAAGAACTTCGGGACCTTCCCAGCCTTCACCATGTTTTTTCCCAACGGTTAAGGAATCTTTTAGCTCTAATTGTTGCCAACCAACAAACTCTTGTAGCACTCCATTTTTGTCAAAGTAGTACCATTGTGGCATTGGCATAGATTCTAATCTCAAACCATTTGGGTAAGGACCAATTGTACTACCTTTAGATGGAAACGGGATATATTGCCAGCCGACAACCATTTCTCCTGATACATGATCAAAATAATAGGTCTTGCCATCAATCACTCGCCAGGCCTTTTCTTTGATCTCACCCTTCTTGTAGTAGGTTCTACCATTTTCTTGGACAAATTGCCAACCTTCTGAATCAGCATCATCCGCCAATACTGCACTTGTCGCTAGCAAACCGAAGAAAAAGACTGCTAATGCAATTTGCATCAATTTTTTTATTATTTTCATTAGACCTATCCTCCATAACTGATTGTAGCAAATGCAGAATCGTATGTCAATATATAAAAAACTCATATAAAAAGCAGTTACATAACTGCAACTGCTTTTCTATTCTTGCATGGTGTAACCGACACCACGAACGGTTTTAATGTAACTTTTTTGACCTTTTACATCAAGCTTGCTACGTAGATAACGGATATAGACATCCACGATATTGGTTTCGGTCGCACTTTCATACTTCCAGACACTTTCCAACAACTGCTCACGAGTCAGAACTTTCTTGCTTCCCATAAGAGTGGCCAAAAGGTCATACTCACGACGCGTCAGAGCAATCATCTCCTCGCCACGATAAACGGTATGATGTTCTACATCCATACGCAGATTACGGTAAGACGTTGGAACCTTCATCTGACTGCAGTGTTGATCGATAAAGTCCCGACCTCGGAAAATCGCTGAAATACGAGCTACCAGATTGTCAATAATAACCGGCTTATAGATGTAAGAAACAGCAAAGCGTTGGATTGTCTCAATCTGATCTTGCAATTCTTCGCGATGGTCTAAGACCATGATGACTGAGGCTGGCTTAGTCCGACTCAGCTTGTCTGCAAAATCCTGGGCTGTCATATCCCCCAGACGAGCATTCAATAAAATCAAGTCATAGTCTGTCTGAAGAGCCATGGAGAGGGCCTTTTGCCCCTCCTCAACCTGATCAACTCGGTATTGCTCTTTTTGGAGTTCCAAACTTAAAAAATGAGCTAGATTTCGTTCTTTCTCAAGTAATAAAATCCGTTTCCCCATGGCAGACCTACTTATTTTTCGTCATACCAAGAGTAGTGGAATGTTCCTTCTTTGTCTTTACGTTGGTAAGTGTGGGCACCAAAGTAGTCACGTTGCGCTTGGATCAAGTTAGCTGGAAGGTCAGCTGAACGGTAGCTATCAAAGTAAGTAATAGCTGCTGAGAAAGTTGGCACTGGCACACCAGCTTGAACAGCAAGAGCTACGATATCACGCACTGCTTGTTGGTACTTAGCAGTAACATCCAAGAAGTACTCATCCAAAAGAAGGTTGGCAAGATCTGCATCACGGTTGTAAGCATCTGTAATCTTTTGCAAGAAACGAGAACGGATGATACAGCCATCACGCCAGATAGATGCGATGTCTGCAAATGGCAAGTTCCAGTTATTTTCTTTAGAAGCTACACGCAATTGAGCAAAACCTTGTGCGTATGAAATGATTTTTGAGAAGTAAAGGGCTTGACGGATCTTTTCAATCAACTCAGCCTTGTCTCCTTCAAATTTGAAGGCAGCTGGTTTTGGAAGAACTTTGCTAGCATGCACACGTTCTTCTTTGTAAGTAGAGATGTAACGTGCAAATACTGACTCAGTGATGAGCGACAATGGCACACCAAGGTCAAGAGATGATTGGCTAGTCCATTTACCAGTTCCCTTGTTACCTGCAGCATCAAGGATGTAGTCTACGATTGGTCCATCTTGACCTTCATCGTCTTTACGGCTCAAGATATCAGCTGTGATTTCGATCAAATAGCTGTCCAATTCACCCTTGTTCCACTCAGTAAAAATTTCAGCCATATCTTCTGCTGAAAGGCCTAACAAGTGTTGCATCAAGTCATAGCTTTCTGCGATCAATTGCATATCACCATACTCGATACCGTTGTGAACCATTTTCACATAGTGACCAGCTCCATCAGGACCGATGTAAGTCACACATGGTTTGCCATCTTCTGGTGCTTTAGCTGAGATTTCTTCAAGAACATCCGCAACCAATTCGTAGGCCTCTTTTTGTCCACCAGGCATGATAGAAGGACCTTCAAGGGCACCTTTTTCACCACCAGAAACCCCAGTACCGATAAAGTTGATACCTGAGTTTGCCAACTCTTCATTACGACGGATTGTATCTTTGTAGAAAGTGTTTCCTCCGTCGATCAAGATATCACCCTTGTCAAGGTGTGGAAGAAGGGCTTGAATTGTAGCATCTGTACCAGGTCCAGCTTGAACCATGAGCATGATACGACGAGGTTTTTCGATTGAGTTTACAAAACTTTCAACGTCATAGCTTGGTACAAAGTTCTTTTCAGGATGGCAAGCAATTACATCTTCAGTTTTTTCTTTACTACGGTTGTAAATAGCAACTGTGTAACCACGAGATTCAATATTAAGGGCAAGGTTACGACCCATTACGGCCATACCTACGACACCAAAGTTAGCTTTTGTCATTTGACACTCCTCTTGTTTAATTTGTTTTATTTTATCATTTTTACTTTTGAAAAGAAAGAATTTTGTAACGACTGCTTAGTAGTCCAAGTCATCCGCATGTCCAGAACCATTTCCAACAAAGTATCCTGTCTTACAGTTAAGGGTAAAGAGATAGGTTCCATCTGGCTTGTAGAGGTTGTAATAACCATTGCCATTAACGATATTGACACGTTCAAGGATATATTGGTTGCCAGTGATATAACCACGTGAACGTGAAGTCGCTAGAATTTGTTCTAAGACACCATCCGCGAAATCCCAGGCAGAATTATTGCTATCATCAATAGCAGACTGGTTATAAGAAACACGACTCGCACTTCTTTGAACAGCAACTCCTGCACTTGATACACCCATATTGACTTCACTGCGGGTACTTCTAGTTTCAGTTGATGCAGTATTTGAACTACTTGGACTTGTCTCACTAGCAGTGTTTTCACTTGCTTGACTAGAGCTTGAGCTGCTAGTTTCACTTGAACTCGAGCTTGAAGCACTTGTTTGCTGGCTCTTACCAAGGCTGATAGCCTTATCTAGAACTTTATCAAGCTCCGTATTTCCAGTTTTAATATCTGTAAATTTAGCATCTGATTTAGCTTTAGCGTTAGTATCCAAGACACCATCCACAATAGCTGGCTTCTCAAATTGAGCATTGACATCTTGAATGGCCTTGATTTGAGTTGCTAGGCTATCATACTTAGATTTTGCAAGCGTATGTTCACGACTACCTTCCAGCTTATCAAGTAAAGCCTTGAGTTGAGGTAGCTTTTCAAACTGGCTATTTTTTAAAGCCGTTTTGTTGCTATCTGTGTAGAAGGCATCATATAAATTATTAAATTCTTCCGCATCTGACTGCGTATTTGTAGTTGATTGAGAAGTTTGGATTTCCTTGGTCGAACGATCCACTTGACGATAAACATAATAACCAGTTCCAAGGATAAGAACCACTAATGCGGCTAGAATCCCGTAAAGCACCCATTTCTTCTTACTTTTTCCATCTTCACTATCTGTCACTCGAGAACGTGTGAGAGCCTCTTCCGTTCCAACTAATGGTACCTCTTCCTTCTCAAATTCTTCGACAAGAGGAGCTTCTGAAACTCGTGTTAATTCTAAATCATCAAACTGACTCAATTCATCTTCTGGAACTGGAGAAGTTACTCCCGTTTCCTCACGAAGCTCTTGAAGCAAATTATCCAGAGTCTGAGTCTCCTCTACCTCTTCTTTTTCAACTAGATCATCCTTGCTAAACTGACGTGTTTCAAACTTATCTGCTTCAATTTCATCTTTATGTTGTTTCACATACTTGTCCAAGATAGAATCTCCAGGCAATACACCTGCTTCCACCTCTTCATTTTTTCGCATAGCTTCTCCAACTGTTAGCTCTTTGGCTTCATCAAAATCAAATTGCGCTTCTTGATGTTCTGCTTTATGACGATTCCGTCTTTTCTTACTCATGAGTTTTCCTTCCTACTTTACTTCCTGACGTTTAACACGCTGACCAAAATATTGATACAAATCAACTTTTAAAGTTCCGTTGTACAACTTCCGTTTCTTATCCGCCTGACTACCGTACTTGGTCTCAAAGGCTTCATCACTGGTTAAGATAAACTTGCTCCACGTTTTCAGCGGTGCAAATACTTGACCCATCTCAGCATAAAGCTTGGTAACCCCTGCATCATCTGACAAGCGTTCCCCATAAGGCGGGTTAGAGATAATCACTCCATTGATTTTATCAGAACGCAAATCCTGCACGCGCATCTGCTTAAAGGTAATATCTCCTGCAACCCCTGCTGCCTGAGCATTGACCTTAGCAATTTCCACCATGCGAGCATCGATATCACAGCCCATGATATCTAGCTCAAGCTCACGATCCACTTTCTTAGCTGCTTCAGTACGAACTTCTTGGATCAAGCGATCGCTAATCCAGTTCCATTCCTCAAAAGCAAAGGAGCGACGAAGACCAGGAGCCATCTTTCTAGCAATCATAACTGCCTCGATACAGAAAGTTCCTGAACCACAGGTCGGATCAATCAAGGGTTTGTCTGGATACCAGTTAGAGAGTTGCAAAATAGCTGCTGCCATGTTTTCCTTGATAGGAGCCCCACCTTTTTCGGTACGATAGCCACGTTTAAAGAGGCTAGTCCCTGTCGTATCAATCATGACAGTTACTACATCTTTGAGAATAGAAACCTCAATCTTAAACTCAGGACCATTCTCCATCAGAGGAATACCTTCTGGGCGGGCGTAGTGTTTCTGCAATTTCTTAACAACGGCCTTCTTTGAAATAGCCTGAACACTGGGTTCATTGTGTAGTTTAGATTTCACACATTTGGCTTTTGAAATCGGGAATCGAGCTCCAAGTGGTAAATAATTTTCCCAATCTAGAGCGAAAACTCCCTGAAACAGCTCTTCAAAAGTCTTAGCTGGGAATGTTCCTACGATAATCTTGATACGGTCTGCTGCCCGAAGCCAAAGGTTGGTTTCGATAATAGCTCTCACGTCTCCTTGAAACCGAACACGGCCGTTTTCGACCTGACAATCGTAGCCCAACTCTCGCATTTCTCGTCCCACAACAGCCTCAAGACCCGCTGCAGCAGTAGCGATTAAATTAAATTCTTTTTTCATTTTCAGTCTTATAAGACCTTTCTATATGTCCACTTTAAAAAATGAGGTTGAGAAAGTTTTCTCAGCCCCAACCTATATGCAATTTTCTATAAGCCATGTTTTGTTCCAGAAGTGACTAGGACCACTTCCTTCGATAATCATCTGTCTACCACTAACAACTTACAGCTGATAGCAGTCAGAGTTCTACGTTCGTTTCCGTGTACTCCATGCCCCGACCAAAATTTGGGTTGCTAGCTTGAGGGGTTTACCGCGTTCCACTCTCTCTGTTTCCAGAAAGACTCCGTCACTGTGGCACTTTCAAGCCTACTCCGACCTATCCAAGGACTTAGCCATTTCGACTGCCGTAACGATTTCTCGTCCCTAGGCTTATGGTTTCGCCTAGCACAAACACTACAGGCATCACAGCCTGTGCTAGCATGGACTTTCCTCATGAAAAGAAATTCTCCTCACGCGATTATCCAAAAATTGCACTTTTCAAATAAGCTCTTATAAATCAGAGTTATCCAAAATTTGTTTACCAAATACTTCTTTCTCAAGACGATTTAGACGTTTTAAAATATCAAAATTCGTCATAGAAGTTGTTGCTGTCATTTCAAGTGGTTCTGCTTGAACCGGTGCAGATTCAGGTTTGCGAGACAATTCTTCCTTCAACTCTGCAATTTCTTGACGGAGAGACTTGACTAAGGCAGCATAAGTTTCATAGTCCTTGATGACATCGTCCAAAAATTCATCAACTTCAACCTTACTATATCCACGGACTTCACGTCCAAACTCTTGCTCAAAAATATCTTTTGCTGAAAAAATAATACTTGCCATCTCTCTCTCCATTCTCGGTTTCTAATAGTATTATTATATAAAAAAAGGCAAACAAAAATCAAGGTCAAAGCCTTACTTTTCAGAAAAATTTTCTGCTAGCTCATTTAAGTCTTCAAACGTTAACCTTTTTATGCGATAACCTTCCTGATTTTTCATCAAAGTGTCCATAAATTTTAATTTGGTCTCATTTTCTGGGTCATAGAAAAAATAAGCTAAGTCAGTATTTTCCAGCAAAAATCGTTGGTAGTCTCGTAGTTGACCCATATGTTCATATTTAGGATAGGCATATTTGACAAAATCGACCTGCTTAAATTGGCTCAGTTTAAGCTGATTCGCTTCATTCCAATTTTCCCCGTGTGTTTCAAAATCAAAAATGGTCGCTAGGTTGAAATCATATTCTTCTTTCATTTCATTTGCAACATCAAGAACCCAGGATTCAAATCCCAAGTTCCCTGTAAAGACCAGCCAATTAATCCCTTCTTCTGCCAAACTTTCTAAATCACGGCGAATGGCTTTCTTTATAATTTTTAACCTGATATCCTTTTCGTTAAAGACACCCAAGTCAAAATTAGAATATCCCATAATTAAAGCTGTAGTCATTTTTACACCTTTCTTTCTATTTTTATGGTATAATAGAGTGATGTTATTGTACCAATAAGGAGAAATATGGTCAACTATCCTCATAAAATTTCATCAAAAAAAAGCCAAACATCCATTTCTCAACCAAAAAATTTCGCAAATCGAGGAATGACTTTTGAAAAGATGATTAACGCTACAAACGACTACTATCTGACGCATGGTATGGCAGTTATCCATAAAAAGCCAACGCCTGTTCAGATTGTTCGAGTAGACTATCCTCAACGTAGTCGAGCCAAAATTGTAGAAGCCTATTTTAGACAAGCTTCCACAACAGATTACTCTGGCGTATATAGAGGACATTACATTGACTTTGAAGCCAAGGAAACACGACAAAAGAATGCTATTCCAATGAAGAACTTCCATCTTCACCAGATTCAACATATGGAACAAGTTCTAGAACAGCAGGGCATTTGCTTCGTACTGCTTCATTTTTCTTCTCGACAAGAAACTTATTTGTTGCCGGCACTTGATTTGATTCGCTTTTATCATCAAGATAAGGGCCAAAAATCGATGCCACTTGGATATATTCAAGAATACGGATATTTAGTAAAGCAAGGAGCTTTCCCTCAAATTCCCTATCTCGATATTATCAAAGAACATTTACTAGGTGGTAAAACAAGATGAATAAACAAACCATTCTGCGATTCTTAAAGTATATTGGAATTACATTTCTTACCTTATTTATCGCATTATTTCTATTAGGTGGAGGTGTCTTCCTCTACTTTGTTAGCAAGGCTCCAGCCTTATCTGAAAGTAAATTAGTTGCGACAACCTCTAGCAAGATTTATGACAACAAAAACGAACTGATTGCTGACCTTGGATCTGAACGTCGCGTAAATGCTCAATCAAATGAAATTCCTACTGACTTAGTCAAGGCCATCGTATCTATCGAAGACCACCGTTTCTTTGATCATAGAGGTGTGGATACCATTCGTATCATGGGTGCGGCATTGAGAAACCTCCAAGGCGGAGGAGGCCTCCAGGGAGCCTCAACCTTGACTCAGCAATTGATTAAATTAACTTATTTTTCTACTTCAACTGCCGATCAAACTTTGTCACGTAAAGCTCAAGAAGCTTGGCTAGCCGTTCAACTAGAGCAAAAAGCAACCAAGCAAGAAATCCTGACCTACTACATCAACAAAGTCTACATGTCTAACGGTAACTATGGAATGCAAACTGCAGCCCAAAATTACTATGGAAAAGACTTGAAGGATTTAAGCTTACCACAGTTAGCACTCCTAGCCGGAATGCCTCAAGCACCAAATCAATATGATCCTTATTCTCATCCAGAAGCTGCTCTTGAGCGTCGAAATTTGGTACTTTCAGAAATGAAGGGGCAGAAATACATCAGCGCAGAAGAGTATGAAAAAGCTATTAATACCCCTGTTACCGATGGTCTACAAAGCCTGAAATCCGGTAACAGCTATCCTGCATACATGGACAACTACCTTAAAGAAGTAATCGACCAAGTTGAACAAGAAACTGGTTACAACCTTCTTACCACAGGTATGGAAGTCTATACTAATGTCGACAAAGATGTTCAGCAGCGACTTTGGGATGTTTATAACACCGACCAATATGTCACTTATCCTGATGATGACATGCAAGTAGCTTCGACTATTGTAGATGTATCTAATGGTAACGTTATTGCACAACTTGGTGCTCGTCATCAAGCAACTAATGTTTCATTCGGTACCAACCAGGCCGTAGAAACCAATCGTGACTGGGGATCATCAATGAAACCAATCACTGACTATGCTCCCGCTTTAGAATATGGAGTCTATGACTCTACTGCTTCTATTGTACATGATGTCCCTTATAACTATCCTGGCACTGATACTCCACTCTACAACTGGGATCATGTCTACTTTGGAAACATTACAATCCAGTATGCTCTTCAACAATCACGAAATGTCACAGCCGTTGAGACTTTGAATAAGGTCGGTCTAGATAGAGCTAAAACCTTCCTTAATGGTCTTGGTATCGACTATCCAAGCATGCATTATGCAAACGCCATTTCAAGTAACACAACTGAATCCAACAAACAGTACGGTGCAAGTAGTGAAAAAATGGCTGCTGCTTATGCCGCCTTTGCTAATGGTGGTATTTACCACAAACCAATGTATATCAATAAAATCGTCTTTAGTGATGGTAGTGAAAAAGAATTTTCAGATGCTGGTACACGAGCTATGAAAGAAACTACTGCCTATATGATGACCGAAATGATGAAAACTGTTTTAGCTTACGGAACCGGACGTGGTGCTTACCTACCATGGCTTCCACAAGCAGGTAAGACAGGTACTTCTAACTATACTGACGACGAAATTGAAAAGTATATCAAGAACACTGGCTACGTAGCTCCAGATGAAATGTTTGTAGGTTATACTCGTAAGTATTCTATGGCTGTATGGACTGGTTACTCAAATCGTTTAACTCCAATCGTTGGAGATGGTTTCCTAGTTGCTGCTAAGGTTTATCGCTCAATGATATCGTATCTATCAGAAGATGACCAACCTGGAGATTGGACGATGCCTGAGGGCCTGTTCCGAAATGGAGAATTCGTCTTCCAGAACAACGTCAAAAACACTTGGAATAATCCAGCTACACAACAAACACAAACAATAGAGAATTCCTCTACAACAACTGAAAGTTCAACTACACAGGCAAGTACGACGGTTGGTCAACAACCCAATAATGCTCCAGCAACTGATCCTAATCAAGGACAAGCTGGCCAGGCTGTTCAACCGACACAACCAGTACAACCAACGCCACAAAATCCACAAGTTCAACAGCAACCACAACAGTGAGATGAAAGAAAATCCTGAGAATAAAAACTCAGGATTTTTTCTACAAAAAAATTAACTTCATAATCTTTGAAAGTGAAAAGATGTTTCAACTCATTTTCGATAAACCAAAAGAAGTTAGCGAATAACTAACTTCTTTTTATGGGCACCTCTAAAAACTCCACTCTTATCACAAAAGAAAAAATCAACTGTATGTGTCTCATTTAGTTGGCACAT
>NZ_JAHZPT010000049.1:0-7729 GCF_019929545.1 Streptococcus mitis | reverse complement strand
AACTACGAAGCTTTGATCTACTTTCGTATCTTTATCGTAGTTCTTATCTGTAGCAGTTGTGAATCCGTCACTTACTAGGTCATATCCTAGAGCTTTCAATTCAGCAAGTTTAGCTACTGTACTGTACTCGATTGGTTCTCCAGATTTACCTTCTAGGTTATCTGTGTGAAGTACTGTTCCTGTTCCTTCTACCACATAAGTTACTTTCGCTTTTTGAGTATCTTTCTCATAAGTGATTTGCGTATCTTCTGTTGGATTTTCAGGTGTTGGTGGAACATATCCTTTACTTGGATCGTTTGGATCTACTGGTTTCAGTGGATTTCCATTTGGATCTTTTGGAGTTGTTCCTGGAACGTGAGGAATCACTGTTGTTGGTGTTCCTGGTTTAGTTGGATCTGTTGGATCGTTTGGATATTGAGGTTTCTCAACTTTTGGAACTTCGAATCCTTCTGGTACTTTTGGTACATATTTACCTAGTGGTGTGTAAACAACATTTACTACAGAATCAGCTGCATCGTGAGCTACGTTCTCTACTTTTTCAGCTGCTTTAATATCCGCAACGTATCCGTCGATAACTGGTGATGTTACTTCAGCTAATGTTTGAGGTTCAGTCCAATCAGAAGTATAAGTGATTTCACCTGTTACTTTGTTTAAATCACCTTTACGAGAGTAACGAAGTTTTTGTTCTACAGTAGCTGCAGCTTCTTGACCACGTTTAGCTTCTTCTACTTTATCAGTATTAGCGTATCTGTAGTTGATTGTACGATTTACTTCATCTAGTAATCCTAGTTGTTCGTATGTACGTTGTTTTGGATCTCCAGGTACTTTGTCTCCTGGTTTTGGAGTTGTGTTTGGATTGTTTGGATCTAGCGGTTTATCTGGATCGATTGGAGTGATTCCCTCTTTAACGATTACATAGTAAACTTGACTAATTCCATCATTACCTTTGTCATCCTTGTCATCAAATGTACGGTTAGCTTCTGCGTAGAATGCTACACGTTCTGCTGTATAAGCTGCATCAGTTGGAGCAACAACTTCATAACCTTTAGCTTCTAATTCAGCTTTAACGTTATCAATGTTTGTTGTCTTGATTGCTTTACCTGTATCTCCTGCTTCCGCAACTGATACGTGAACTGCAGTACCATCCTCTTTAATGAAGTGAACTAGAGCTACTTGAGAACCATCTTTAACATACGTAATTGTAGTGTTTTGAGTTGGATCTTCTGGCTGTTTCGGTACTTCATATCCTTTCGTTGGATCGTTAGGATCTTTCGGAGTTAATGGTTTACCGTTTGGACCTACTGGTGTTGTTCCAGGGATGTATGGTACTACTGGAGTTTCAGTAGGTGTTCCTGGTTTTGTAGGATCTTCACTGGTTGGATCTTCATATGGTTTTGGTGTTAAGTCAGCATCCGCTGGAGGTGTTACTCCTTCTGGAATTACTGGCACATATGAACCAAGTTTGCGGTAGATGATTGTTTCTTCGCTATCTTTATCAGTAGCTTTAACCTCTGTACGCTCTGTAGATTTAGCTGCTGAAGCTACATATCCTGGTTTGTTTGGAGTTGTTACAGCGTCGATTGTTGTATCATTGTCTTTAGCTGTCCATGTACCAAAGTTAGAGATTGCTCCTGTTACTGGATCTAAGTCAGCTGTACGAGTAAATGTTAATGTTTGTACATTGTCAGGGATACCTGCATCTGATCCGTCAGCTAGTTTGTAGTGAACTGTGTGTGTTACTTCTTCGATTAATCCTAATTCTTTGTAAGTACGTCCTTTTGGATCGTTTGGTACTTTGTCTTCAGGTTTAGGAGTAACATTTGGAGTATTTGGATCTACTGGCTTACTTGGATCGATATTTGCTGGTTTGGTAGTATAGATTACTGTTTCAGTAATATCCTCAGCAGTTGCTGTTACTTCTGTCGCTGGTACAGTCTCTTTATCTGGAGTGAAGTTTGTAACTTTTGGTGAAGTTACAGCTTCAAATGTTTGAGCTGGTGACCATTCTCCGAATGTAACCTTACCAGTTACTGGATTGATAGTTGCTGAACGTTTGAACTCTTTAGTTTCTTGTACTGAATCAGCAGCCTTTGAACCATCTGCGTAAACATACTTGATTGTACGTTTCACTTCCTCTTTACGTCCGTCTTCTAACTCTTTGATTAACTCTGGAGTCCATTTTGGTCCTGTTGGATTATTTGGATCGATTGGTTGATCTTTCGTTGGAGTTGGATCGTTTGGATTTACAGTAATTGGCTTAGCAGTTACTAAAACTTTGTATACTTGGTTAGTCTTAGAATCTGCATCGAATGTACCATCTGTTGGGTAGTTGTTTTCAACAACTGTGTATCCTTTAGCTTTAAGTGCTTCAATTGTTGATGTTACATCAGCAGCTTTAGTGAATGCTTTACCTGTATCACCAGTATCTACTACTGATTCTGCAACTGCACCTTTTTCAGTCTTATCCGTTTCACTGTTTACTTCGATGAAGTGAACAACCGCTACTTGTGATCCATCTTTAACATAGGTAATTGTAGTGTTCTCTGTTGGATCTGTTGGTAAGCCTGGTACTTCATATCCTTTGGTTGGATCGTTAGGATCTTTCGGTGTCAATGGTTTTCCATTTGGTCCTACTGGTGTTGTTCCAGGGATGTATGGTACTACTGGTGTTTCAGTAGGTGTTCCTGGTTTTGTAGGATCTGCTGGAGTTGCATTTGGATATGGTTTTGGATTTAGGTCAGCATCTGCCGGAGGTGTGATGCCTTCTGGTACTACTGGTACATATGAACCAAGTTTACGGTAGATAATTGTTTCTTCACTATCTTTATCCGTAGCTGATACATTTGTACGTTCTGTAGATGTTTTCGCTGAAGCTACATATCCATCTTTATTTGGTGTTGTTACAGCATCAATTGTTGTATCTCCACCTCTAGCTTTCCATGTACCGTAGTTAGAGATTGCTCCTGTTACTGGATCTACCTCTGCAGTACGTGTAAATGTTAATGTTTGTACATTATCAGCGATACCTGCATCTGAACCGTCTTCAAGTTTGTAGTGAACTGTGTGTGTTACTTCTTCAACTAAACCTAGTTCTCTGTACGTACGTCCTTTTGGATCATTAGGTACTACATCATCAGGTTGTGGAGTAACATTTGGATTTGTTGGATCTGTTGGTTTGTTAGGGTCTACAGTTGTTGGTTTTGTAGAGTAGATTACTGTCTCTTCAAAGTCTTTATCTGTAGCCGCTACAGTTTTCGCTGGTACGTCTGCAACTGCTGGTGTTACACCTGCAAGTGCCGCAGTGTATTTCTCAAGTGTTGGAGAAGTTACTGCCTCGAATGTTTGATCAGCTGACCAATCTCCGTATGTGATTTCTCCTGTTGCTACATTAATCTTACCAGAACGTGTGAATTTAAGTGTTTTAACTTTCTTATCAGCTACACTTGTTAAATCAGACTCTGCTACTGGAGTACCATCTTCGTATACATACTTAATAGTACGTGTTACTTCTTCTTGTACTTTTACAGCGTTGATTAAGGCTTCAGTCCATTTTGGTCCATCTGGATTATTTGGATCGATTGGTGTTACACCTGGAGTTGGTTTTGGATTGTCATCACTTGATGGTTTTGTTGGATCAAATGATGGAACATCAACTACTTTAGCTTTGAATTTCACAACATATTCTTGATCAACTGCTGCATCTTTATCGAATTTATCTGTTGATACAAATCCGTTATTTACTAGTTCGTAACCTTTCTTAACTAGCTCAGCAATCTTATCTGTTACTGAAGTTGCTGTTGTAGCTGGGTAAGCTGCTTCAGATTTACCTGTTACTGCGATTGGATCTGCAAGACCTGGAGTAATGACTTTATCTGTATTAGTAGGATCTACTTCTACGAATTTAACTACAGCTTTTTGTTCCACTGGAGTATAAAGAACTGTAATCTTGTAGTCATCTGCTTCTGCATCGATTGCTGCAGTCGCTTCTACGGTAGCGTTATCTGGAACATAACCAGTTACTTCTGGAGAGTTAACAAGGTTGAATTTATCATCTTTAGCTTTTTCTGCATCAGATAAGGTAATTGCATCGTTAGATGTTCCACCTACTGGAGTCCATGGTCCAAATGTAACGATTGATTTTTGAGCAGCTGTTGCATCTGCTGCAATTGCTTTGTTTGTGATGTGATCGTAGTAAACTGTACGAGCTTTGTATTCTTCTGGAGAATCATATCCACTCTTATCCAATACAGCCTTATAAGTAGCGTATTCTGTTGGATATTCTTTTGCAGCTAATGTGTAATCGATTGTACGGTCACGTTCATAGTGAAGTGTTTCAGTCACTGTTGGTGCTGCTGTTGTTCCACGTTTATCTGCTGGTACATCATCTGTACTTGCATATTTGTACTCGATTGTACGTGTCACTTCTTGGGTATCTTTAATTTTACGAGTAACTTTCTTGTGACGTAGGTAGACATTGAATGCTTGATCTACTTCTTTATCATCATCGAACTTACGTCCACCTTCAACTGGATTCCCTTGAGTATTATTTGTAAAGTCATCCGTTACTAATTCATATCCAAGGTCTTCATATTTCTTGATTGTTTCAGCTGTTTTATAAGGAATCGCTGTATGAGATTTACCTTTAAGTGTTGTAACACCATAAGTTGTTTTCGCATCTGCACCTGTTGCAGGAGCTGGATTAGCGTTTTGAACTTCAAGAATACGAGCATCACCTGTAGCATCTAAATCGATGTATGTTACTTTAGCTTTTTGAGTATCAGCTTTGTAAACAACATACATGTCAAAGTCATCTTTGTCGTCTGAACGAACTTCTGATACTAATGGTTCATATGCTCCAACATCTTTTGTATTATCTGCTACTGGAGTATATAATCCTACAGGTTGTTTTCCATTATGGATGTGTCCCATCTTACCATCAGCATTTGGTGTGAAGTTAGCTGTTACTACTTCAGCAGTATACCCTTTAACTGTTGGTGAGATAATTTCTTTAAATTTAGAGTTTGCATCACTTGAAGCAGTCCATTTACCGATGATAATTGAACCTTGGTTAAACTTAGTTCCTGCAGGGATAGTATCTCCAACATTGTAAACATGACCAGATGCATCTGTAACTTGGTTAGTAGTTGTGATTGCAGAGTCAGTAGTTCCTGCTTCAGAGAAGATCTTGTAATCACGAGTATAATCAATCGTTTGTGTACGAGTAACTGGTGTGTTATCGATAGCTACGATTGGATCATTATCTTTATAAGAATCTTGACTTGCTGGATTATCATTATCATTTTCGTATACATAGTGAATTGTACGAGTAATCGATGCTTTTGATTGTGGTTTAACTATTGGAATATATTTCGCTTTACCATAGTCAGTTCCATATTTACTTGTTACAGAATCCCCTGCTACTTTATCGTTATAGTCGATATCAGGTTGTTGTTTTACTACACCTGTACCTGTACCTACGAACTTAGGATGTGGAGTAAATTTAATTTCACCACTATCTTGATTTAATGTGTACGTACCTTCATTTTCGATTACGATTTCTGTATCTGTTACTTTAGTATAGCTACGAGGTACTGTTGTAACTTCTCCAGTTTCAGGATCAATATGAACTGCATCTGGAAGTTTAGAACCCATTAAGTTCTCATACGTTGTTGCTTCGCGAGATCCTTTTGGAACAATATCATTGTTAGCGTTGTATGTTGTTCCGTTTAATGTGACACTCTCACCTTTCGGAACAAGCTGATCCGCTGGAGTCTCTTTCCCTAAAACAGAGAATTTATCAGCCGTAACTTGTGGAATAGTCTCACCATTTTGATATGTTTTCTTCCATGTAGTTATTTGAGCTCCTCCAGTTATCTTAAGTGGAGTAACAAGTTGATCACCTTTTTGAACTTTACTTCCTACTGGAATAACAACATTTGCTCCATTTCTTAAAACTGTTGTCGGCTCTGTAACTGTAGGTTCTGCACCTTCTAAAATTGCTCCTGCAGGTACTGAACCAGTACCATATCGAACATTACTTACAAGTACATCTCCTGTTCCATTAACTGTCACAGCTTCAGTTTCAGCGATTCTTGTATTTGCAGGAATCTTATCAGCCGGTTTGAATGTTGCTGTGTTTCCACTAGGTAATGTTACTTCTGTTTCTTTATCAACTTTTGTATCTTCAGTATATACTTTTCCAGGAATTTCTTTTTTAGTTGCTAAAGTTGGTTTTTTAGTTTTATCTAAAATTGCAAAATTCGCTGTATACTTCGTATCTTCAATCTTATCATTTGTTACTGTTTCAACAGTTGCATAAGCAGGAATGGTTGGATTAGATTTTTGCTCGGCACCTTGTACATCTTCTGTAATTGTGTCTTCACCTACTGGACGTACGTCAATAACAGTTGGAATATAGCTAGTATCCATTGATTTGTAGCCGTTATTTCCATTATTTACATTTTCAAGAACCTTGTCTTTTTCTGCTAGTGTAGTAGATGTTTTAGAAGCTTCGATAGTATCATTTGTTGCTTCCCAACCAGTTGAACTATTGTTATCATCCCATGCACGAACTGCAATACCTTTTGCTGTACCTACATATGCGTCTACCGGTTTAAAGGTTAAAGTAGTTTCATATAGACCATTACCAATAGAAACATTCTTACCGTTACTTGCTGGGTTTACTTTATATGTACCTACTTCATTTCCTGCAGTATCATATTCAGTATATGTGTCAAGTAAGTATTCTGTTTTGTTATTCAATGGATTTGTAATTTTTAGACCTTTACCGAGAACTTTATTGTTCTTATCTTTAACGGTTACATACTCTCCAGTGAATACTGTTGCACCATTACGTTCAACGAAAACTTTACCATTATCACCTTTACGATAGTTTGATGGTAATTCGCTATCTGTTGGTGTGTACGCTTCTTCTGACGCCACTTGTTTATCTGTTAAAACAATTTTCGGTGGTAAGCTTTCATTTTCAATCTGAGCCCATTGTTTATATTTGGAATCTTTGTTTTTACCACTAGCTGTAAACATCGCATTTGTTGGTAACTTAACAGTTTGTTCACGACCTTGGAAGTCACTGGTTTCATGTTTAGTACCGCGTGGCATGTGAATCACATGTGTTTCAAAGTCTTCTACTTCCCCTGATGATGCTACACCTGTTGGTTCTAGAATTTCATCTTTAGTTAACGAAATACGTAAACGCACACCTAAGCTATCTGCTGAAGTATCTAATAATTGAGGTGTATTTTTAAATTTAATATTGTAAGTTCCGTTTTTGTTAACTTCTACAATTTCTGAAGATTCATTAAGATCGAATTTACCATTATTATTAAAATCTACCCAACCACGAACATAGGCTTTGTCATTATTGACACCAAGATTAGCACGAACTCCTTCAAGAACATATTCATTTCCTTGTGCTTGGCGGAGTTTATACTCAGTTGCCACCGCTGGATCAAGTAATTGACTTTCTCCTTCATCGCCAAGAGTACCTTCACCTAAAGCACCAGTTGTATGGTTATAAACCCCACGGATTGGAAGCTTCGTTTGAGGATTTGCCATCTCAATAACATCACCTTGATTCAAAAGCACATGAGTGTTATCAGCTTTTTCAATAACAGCATTTCCATTTGGTAATAATAAGGGCACCTCTAAAAACCTATCCAATGGACACCAAAATATGAGATAATAGCCTTATCATAAGATGAGGTTATTA
>NZ_JAHZPT010000048.1:0-8021 GCF_019929545.1 Streptococcus mitis | reverse complement strand
TAATAACCTCATCTTATGATAAGGCTATTATCTCATATTTTGGTGTCCATTGGATAGGTTTTTAGAGGTGCCCATAACTTTAAAAGCTATCATGTCACAGTTTGGGCATAAATCCGAAAACTACCAATTAGATCTATCCTCACGTTACAAAAAGTCTGTAGCAAGCAGTATTTGACGAACTTGATACCGTCGCATTAAATCGAAAGTAAAAAGTTTTGCCCCATTTGTGCTCCATAGACAAAAAAAGAGCCCATCATACAGGCTAGAAAGCTTGATATGATAGGCTTTTTAATGTTAGATTAACGTACTGTACGGATACGCATTGTGTTTGTACGAACAGCTTCTCCAACTGGTACACCAGCTACGATAACGATATCGTCACCAGATTGTACAAGTCCTGCTTCAACTGCTTTACGTTCAGCGATTTCGAACATATCGTCAGTTGATGATGGAGCATCTGTCAACATTGGGATAACACCCCAGTTCAACATCAATCCACGTTCTGTCAATTCGTCGAATGTCAATGCCAAGATGTCAGCATTTGGACGGTATTTAGAGATCAAACGTGCAGTGTGACCTGTCTTAGTAAGAGTTACAACCAATTTAATATCCATTGAGTTAGTAGCATCTTTAACAGCTGAAGCCATTACTTCTGTCTTAGAGTTACGTTCAAATGAATCTGAGTTCAAACGTCCGTATTCGTTAAGAAGAGTTTGAGCGTTCTTGTCGATTGTAGCCATTGTAGTTACTGACTCAAGTGGGTATTTACCATTTGCAGACTCACCTGAAAGCATTGTAGCGTCAGTTCCGTCGATAACAGCGTTAAATACGTCTGATACTTCTGAACGAGTTGCACGTGGTTTTTCAGTCATTGTTTCAAGCATGTTTGTTGCAGTGATAACAACTTTACCTGCAGCATTGACTTTAGTGATAATCATTTTTTGGTAAACTGGAACCATTTCGAATGGTACTTCGATACCCATGTCACCACGAGCAATCATGATACCATCAGCAGCTTCGATGATTTCATCCAAGTTATCGATACCTTGTTGGTTTTCGATTTTAGCGAACAATTGAACATGTCCATTTCCAGTTTCTTCACAGATTGCACGAACTTCGTTAACGTCTTTTGCAGTACGTACGAATGAAATCGCGATGAAGTTGATACCTTGTTCAAGACCGAAGCGGATATCATCGTTATCACGATCAGCAAGAGCTGGGAAAGGAATTTTAGTGTTAGGGATGTTAACACCTTTTTGTTTAGCAATTACGCCATCGTTTTCAACTTCAACTTCAAATTCACGAGTTGCATCATCTTTAGCAACCACACGAAGACCAAGTTTACCATCGTCAACCAAAACTTGACGACCAACTTCAACATCATCATAGATATCAAGAGCACCAGCAACGTTCAATGCAATCACATCACGAGTTGATTTGATTCCTTGTTTAGTTGCAACACGGATTTTCTCACCAGTTTTGTATGAATACTCTTTAGCTTCACCTTCAAACAATTCTGTACGGATTTCTGGTCCTTTTGTATCAAGAAGGAAACCAACTTTTTTACCTGCAAGTTTTTCTGCAAGTTTAACAGTTGCCATACGCTCACCTTGTTCTTGGTGGTCACCGTGTGAGAAGTTGAAACGGAATGTGTTAGCACCAGCTTCAATCAATTTGGCAATGTTTTTAGCTGAAGCTTCAACATCAAGTTTTTCACCCCAGTATCCGTCATCACCAAATTTTTTACCACCACGGATTTCTACCGCAGGTCCCAAAGTTGCAACGATTTTTACACGTTTATTCATGATTTTTGTGACTCCTTTATATATGACCTTTTTGGTCTTATTAACTAAATTATAAATTATGACAAGCTCTTATTCAAGCTAGATAGCTCAAGGTCAGCCTTGTGTGGGTTGTTAACCACAATCTTACCATCTGCAGTAAGGCTAAACAATGCTCCTTCTTCTGCAGTTCCAAGAATTGGGTTTTCAACCATTTTCTCGTTACGGATACCAACCGCAACACCACCGATACCTTCTTTAAGAAGTTTAACAGCATGGGCACCCATACGTGACGCCAAAACACGGTCACGCGCAGTTGGAGAACCACCACGTTGAATATGTCCAAGTTCTGTCACACGAAGGTCGCTTGTATCCGCAGCTTCTTTTAGTTTTTGACCAAATTCAGCCGCTGACATCACACCTTCAGCCAAGACGATGATATTGTGTTTTTTACCACACTCATAACCGCATTTAATGCTTTCAACGATATCTTCAATCTTGAATCCTTCTTCAGGAATGATGATTTCATCAGCACCAGTTGCAATACCAGCCCAAAGAGCGATATCACCAGCGTTACGTCCCATAACTTCGATAACAAAAGTACGACGGTGACTTGATGACGTATCACGAATCTTATCGATAGCGTCCATAGCAGTCGTAACCGCTGTGTCAAAACCGATTGTAAAGTCAGTACCAACGATATCGTTATCGATTGTACCTGGAAGACCGATAGCTGGGAAGCCATGCTCAGTCAAACGCATAGCACCGTGGTAAGATCCGTCACCACCAATAACAACTACACCTTCAATCCCGTGTTTTTTCAATTGCTCAATCCCTTTAAGTTGCCCTTCAAGTTGAGCGAACTCTGGGTAGCGAGCTGAGTGAAGGAAAGTACCACCACGAGAAATGATGTCCCCTACTGAAGCTGCATCTAGGGGATGAATTTCACCGGCAACCATACCTGCATATCCATCATAGATACCAAACACTTCCATTCCTTCTGAAATTGCTTGACGAACAACTGCGCGGATGGCAGCGTTCATACCAGGGGCGTCTCCACCACTAGTCAAAACAGCAATACGTTTCATATTGGTTATGCTCCTTTTTCTTTTAACATTCTTACTGATTATACCACATTTACGTTGAAAATTCTTCTATTTTCCGTAATTTTAGCGATAAATCGTTTTCATAACTATTCCATTCAATTTCGCTTCTAATTCATCAGATTTAGTCACAAAATGATGGGGAGAAACAATAGTTTTCTGTTCCTCTTCATACCTGATAATGACTGGGATTGGGCCTTTATACTGGTCTAAAATTCTCGAAATTTCTTGATCCGAATCATGATTTTTCACCTGAATCCAAAAGCGCTCAGCAACTGCTTCTCTTATTTCTTGTGCAATCATTTGCAGACGACCGTCACGTGACTGGACTTTCCCTTTGATATAGTAGAATGCTCCTTCTCTTACTTCCTGACCAACCTGTCGATATAAATCTGAAAAGAGTGTAACATCCAATTTTTTCTTACTGTCATCCACCTGTAAGAAAGCCATATTTTCACCTTTTTTGGTACGAATTACTTTTATCTTCTGAACTTCAACCAAGATAATAGCATAGCTATTTTCTGACAAATTACTAATAGGAGTAATCGGATAAATAGCCTTACTTGCAATAGCTTGTAGTGGATGTTTGCTGACGCCTACTCCTAGAAGCTCTTGTTCCATGTAAAATTTTTCTTGCTCCGACCAGTCCTCCGAATCTTGCCAACTATAGATGGTCTCTCCAAATAAGCTTCCTAATACTTTCACAAATTCAAATAGATTAGCTAAATTATTGAATACTTTTTGACGATTTTTTTCAAATGAATCGAAAAGACCAACTTTTACCAAAGGTTCCAGCAAGGAAAGTTTCAAATAATTCTCAGGTAGTTTAGCTAAAAAATCTTCAATATTAGAATAAGGTCTATGTTCAATAATCCAAAGCGCCAAATCCTTGCTGAGCCCCTTAATCGATTTCAGACCTAGATAGATGGACTTGTTGGCAATTTTATCGTGATAAGGAATAGTGTTGATAGACAGAGGTGCCACTTCAAAACCAGCTTCTAAGGCATCTGTTACATAATCACTGTTGGCAGAATTCAACATAATCTGATAAAAGATGGCTGGATAATGTGTTTTAAAATAAGCCAACTGAAAGGCCAAGGCTGAGTAGGCATAGGCGTGAGATCGGTTAAAACCATAACCTGCAAACTTCTCCATAACATCAAAGACCTGCTCTGCCTTTTCCGCAGTATGACCAGCTTCTATGGAGCCTTGAATAAAGGAAGCCCTCATCTCATGCATAGCAGAGGCATCCTTTTTCCCCATAGCACGACGCAAAATATCGGCCTTCCCAAGACTAAATCCGGCAAATAGCTGAGCAACCTGCATAACCTGCTCCTGATAGAGCATAATGCCATAAGTTGGAGCCAAAATATCCTCCAGAACTGGGTCTAGTACAGCCACTTCCTCCTGCCCATGTTTTCTAGCTACAAAATTATTGATATAATCACTAGCACCTGGTCGATTTAGGGAAGTAGTTGCTACGACATCTTCAAAACAGACTGGTTGAACACGCTTGAGTAGGCGAATGGCACCAGGTTGCTCAAATTGAAAGATACCTTTTGTATTACCAGACGCAAACAAAGCTAGGGTGTCTTTGTCTTCCAAATCAATTTCTTCAATTTTAAGGTGAATACCTTCTGTTTCAGCAAGCAATTCTTGCATCTTCTGGACAAAGGTCAAATTTCGTAGCCCCAGAAAATCCATTTTCAAAAGTCCACTTGCTTCAACTCCATGAGCATCATACTGAGTCAGTGGAATTTCGTCACCATGCTTTAGAGGGATGTAGTTAGTCAAATCTTGGTCACTGATCACAACACCAGCCGCATGGACAGAGGTTTGTCTTGGATATCCCTCAATCTTGCAGGCAATTTCAAAGGCTTTTTGGTATTCTAACTTACTATTGATTTGCTGACGAAACTGGAGGTTACCCTCATAAGCCGACTTGAGATTATCACGAAAACTGATTTTCTTGGTAATTGCAGATAATTCATACTCTGGCACACCAAAGCGCTTCAAGACATCTCGAAGAGCTTGCTTAGCCCCAAAGGTAGAAAAAGTAACGATTTGAGCCGCATGTTTACTACCATATTTATTACCAACATATCTGATAAAATCTGGACGATAAATATCAGGAATATCAATATCAATATCAGGCATGGTATAGCGTTCACGATTGAGGAAACGTTCAAAAATCAGATTTTTCTCTACTGGGTCAATCCCTGTAATGTCTAGAGCATAGGAAACCAAGCTACCAACTGCGGAACCCCGTCCCATTCCCATATAATAGCCATTCGAACGTCCAAAACGCAACAAATCCCAGACAACCAAGAAATAATCATCAAAGCCCATATCATGAATAACAGCCAATTCTTGGTCTAGACGGTCTTGATATTCTTTACCAGCTAACCCCTTCTGAGCAAGCCCCAATTCAGCACGTTCTCTCAATTCTTCTACTGCTGGCCTAGCTGGATTAAAGCGAGGCAATTTCAGACTAGTATCCAAGTCATAAGAGATACCTGAAATAAGCTTTTCTAAATTGTCCAAGGCTTGCGGAAAACGTTCTTGGAATAGTTTCTCTAAAGAACTTGCTGATATAAAAACATCTTGTTTCGAACGCAAAGGGACTTCTCTGAGTGGTAGATTTTCTTTAATCGCTGTTAATACTTGAAGAACTTCTCTATCCTTACTTTCAAATGTATTGACCCGATACAATGGCAAGATTGGATGGTGAAATTCGCTGGCCAATGTTTCTGGGTAAACACCTATATAGTAATCACAACCTAGATTTAACAACTCAAGCTCTTCAAAATAAGGCACAATTACCGCAATATCCTCTAGATACTGAGATAAAACTGACCAACTTTTCTCCCCCTGCATCTTGGCTGTTGAAAGTTTCATCAACTGCTGATAGCCAACACTAGATAAAGCTAAAAAGCGCAGATTCACATCCTTATCATCTACAAACACATTCATTTCAAGTCCTAATAAAGGATGAATGTCGTATTTTTTTGTACCCTCTAGAAAGTCGAAAGCCCCATAAAGATTGTCAATATCCATCATAGCCAGATGAGTGTAGCCGAATTCTTTAGCTGCTCTCACATACTTGTCGATTGAAATGACACTCTCCATAAAACTATAGACTGTTTTTGTATCTAGTTGTGCGATCAATTTACACTTCTCCTCTATCGTTCTCACTATATTATACCATTTTCAAAAAGAGAAAGAAAAGAACCTGAGATAGCAAATCTCAAGTTCTTTCTTTATCTGATTGCAAGTCAGCATCTAATGAGAATCAAAATGATTATTCTTCATCTTCTCTTTTCTTACGAGCAATCAATCCAAATCCACTTAGGGCTCCTAGAAGTCCAAGTGCTGCAAGGCTAGCATGATCTTCTGTACCTGTATTTGGAAGTTCACGTTGACCATCCATGTATTGAGGTGTAGAAGGCGCTGCTGGTTGAGCTGGAGTTGCTGGAGTACCATTATTATTTCCGTTGTTATCTCCATTATCTGCAGGTGTTACAGGTTGTGGAGTTTCTGGTTCTGGTTTTGGCTCAGGTTTTGGTTCCGGCTTAGGCTCTGGTTTAGGAGTTGGAGCTGGAGTTGGACCTGGGTATGGAGTTGGATTTGGTGTAGGATCCTTAGGAATGTAGTTGATTGGTGTATCTTGCGTTGGATCACCAGGTACGTCTGGTACTTCGTATCCTTTCGTTGGATCATTTGGATCAACTGGTTTCAATGGTTGACCTTCTGGGTCTACAGGGATAAATCCTGGTACATAAGGCACTTTAGGTTTATCTGTTCCTGGTTTAGTTGGATCTTTAGGATCGTTTGGATATGTGATTGGATTTGTTGGTGTTCCTGGGATATTTGGAATCCATGAACCTAACTTATCGTAAATCACTGTTTCATTGATATCCTTGATTGTATCAGGAGTTACTTGTACATCTTTAGTTGATGATTCTAGATCACCAGCTTTAGCGATGTATCCTTTCACAACTGGTACTTGGTAACCGTTGAAGATATCATCGTTACGATCTGTTGTCCATTCACCATATGTGATTTCACCAGTTACTAAGTTAACTTTCGCTTCACGTGTGAACTTGATTGTTTCAACACGAGTTTCAGAAACTTCGTTTCCATTGCGATCTACATACTTGATCGTACGTGTAGCTGATTTCTCAGTTACAAGATCTTTCACAGTATTTGGCCATACTGGGCTGTTTGGATCGTTAGGGAATACTGGTTTACCTGGTTCTGGTGTAGATGGTGTCACAGGTGTTCCATCTGGATTCTTCGGTAAGTTTGGATCAGTTGGATCTATTGGTTTACCTGGTGTAACTGGAATAATTCTTTCAGCTACTGTTACAGTGAAGATTTGCTCTACAGATTTATCTTTATCAAATACTCTATCTGTATCTTTAGATGGGAACTCGTTCTTAACGACTCTATAACCAGCTTTTTCAAGTTTTTCAATAGTCTTAGTTACTTCATCAACTTTAGACTTAGTGAAGTTAGCTCCTGAATCACCTTCATCAATTACTGGAGTTGATACTACTTTACCTTTTTCATCTACGAAGTTAGTGATAGCTTTTTGTTTATCAGTTACGTAAGTGATTGGCGTATCAGTTCCTGGATCTGTTGGTACTGGTGGTACTTCATATCCTTTAGTTGGATCGTTTGGATCTACTGGTGTTAATGGAACTAGTGGGTTATCCGGACTAATTGGTTTAGTTGGATCTTTTGGCACCACCGGTGTAGTTCCTGGGATATAAGGCACTTTAGGTTTATCAGTTCCAGGTTTAGTTGGATCGTTTGGATCGTTTGGATACGTAACCGGAGGAACTGGTGTAGAACCTTCTGGTACTTTTGGAATCCATGAACCAAGTTTAGTGTAGACAACTTCGATATTTTCATCTTTAGAGTCTGCAGTTAATCCTGTTGTAGCTGCTACTTCTTTTTGTTTGGCATCTTTCAGGATGTAGCCTTTAACTACTGGTGATTCAACTTTATCGAATGTTGTATCTCCATCTTTAGCTGTCCAGTTACCGTATGTGATCTCACCTGTTACTGAATTGATCTTAGCTTCACGATTGAATGTAACTTTATCAGTTACTTTCTTAGCTACTTCCTCACC
>NZ_JAHZPT010000047.1:0-8525 GCF_019929545.1 Streptococcus mitis | reverse complement strand
AATAATAACCTCATCTTATGATAAGGCTATTATCTCATATTTTGGTGTCCATTGGATAGGTTTTTAGAGGTGCCCTCTAATAACAGGCAATAATTGTCTTTTACCACCTGTCCATTTCGTGAACGGTTGTAAAGTAACTTCCTTTATTTCTTTTATCTTCATGCTTTTAATTATACCATAGAAATTAAAACACAACTCTTGTATTTTCTACCACATTACTAAATTTTCTATTTTAGAATTAAATCATATCAATATCAAAAAATGAGTAAGGCAAATTTTATAAATTCCAAAATTCACCTCACTCTATTAAATTACTCTTTATATCCTTACCTGTCTATCTTCTGACCGCTGGCCTGTGACAAACATGGTGAAGGTTGCTTTACAGACATTTCTGCCTTCTTGATTGGTGATATCCACATCCACCACACAGGTTGTGCGACCTTGATGGACACATTCTCCTTTAATGGTCAACACGTCGTCGAGTTTTCCTGCCTTGAGGTAGTTGATAGAAGATTGAAGTGTCACCCCATCAAGCCCCAGCGAGATAACCACCAAACCACTGATCTGGTCACAAAGGGTAAAGAGATAGCCACCATGGGCATTGCCATAGTAGTTGAGCGACGAGTCCACTACTTTGGTCGTCACCACAACGTGACCATCTCTCATTTTTTCAATTTCGTAATTTTCAAAGGCAGATATAGCGTCAAAATGAAAGTCTTTCATCGTTTCCTCCTGATATTTCAAACGACACTATGATACTACTTTTTATAGGACTGTGCAAGGAGAAAGCTCCTAGTCTGGCAAAATCCCGACCTGCTCCACAAAACGCATAAAGGCTGCCTGTCCTTGTTCCGTCTGCTTGTAAACCCCTGCATCCTCAAGTACACGCGCAAAGATAGTACCCACAGAGTCCTGGACGATTTTAAGGGCTTTTTCTTTATCCGTTAGATCTGGATGTTGGACTTTGAGTTGATCTGCCCACTCTTGATGATAAGAGGCAACTGTAACAGCTTCTCCTACAAGATAGCTAGCGACTTGCTCCACTTCTGCTTTCAGACGTGGTGGCAAGATTGCCAAGCCCATGACCTCAATCAAGCCAATATTTTCCTTCTTGATATGTTGGACATCCTTGTGGGGATGATAGATGCCGTCAGGATGTTCTGCAGAAGTCTGATTGTCCCGCAAGACCAAGTCCAACTCAAACTGACCGTTGCGTTTACGGGCAATCGGTGTGATGGTATGATGCGGTGTCCCGTCTGTCTCTGCCAAAATCTGCACCCTTGGATCTGAATACTGGCGCCATTCCTGCAAAATCTTGTCAGCTAAGTTGATTAAATCTTCTTTAGAATCCGAAGTCAAACGCAACACTGACATTGGCCACTTGACAATCCCAGCCTTGACCTGCTCAAAACCAACAAATCGGAAGGTCTTTTGCAAGGGAGCCAATTCCATCGGAAAGACGTGTCGGCCTCCCTGATAGTGATCATGAGTTAGAATAGAGCCCCCCACAATTGGTAGGTCCGCATTTGAACCCGCAAAATATCCTGGAAACTGCTCTACGATAGCTAGCAGACGCTCAAAACTCTGACGACTGATAGCCATGGGACGATGCTGGCCATCTAAGAAAATACAGTGCTCATTAAAGTAAGCATAGGGCGAATACTGGAAACCCCACTCCTGACCCGCCATTTCAAAGCGGATAATACGGTGGTTGCTACGAGCTGGATGGTTGACCCGACCATGATAGCCCTCATTCTCTAGACAAAGCTGACACTGAGGATAATTACTAGCTTGCACCAACTTGGCTGCCGCAATCTCTTTGGGATCCTTTTCAGGCTTAGAGAGATTGATAGTAATTTCAAGTTCACCGTAATCAGATGGAACACGATAAGCAATATTTTTAGCAATGGCCTTGAGTTTGATGTAGTCATTTTTCTGACTGAGTTGGTAAAAATCCTCTATCGCTTGCTCAGGAGAGTGGACATAGGTTTCCCAGAAGTCACGATTGACCTGACTCGGACAAGGGGTCACCAAATCCATCAGTTCAGCACCAAGGATTTCACGCGCAGTCTGACTATCCTCAATCGTCTCTAATCGAACGGCTTCCTCAACCAGCTGGTCCTTGAGGTCAATCAATTGATCTAGATCCGTCTCAACTTCCAAAACACCATCTCCCACTCGTGCCAAGACACGATTGGTCAGGTAGATTCGATCCATTTCCTCATATGAACTTTCAGAAATGACATGTGTTACAAATTTATCTACTAAGGTCACTATAGAGCCTCCTTTTGACTAGTCAAGGACGCGAGTGCCACCTGCAACTTCAGCGATATAGAAACTTGGAGCGTATCCAACTACTTCCTCGTAGTGTTTTCCAACAGCTCCCTTAAAGGCCTCAACAGTATCCTTTTGTACCAAGGCAATGGCACATCCTCCAAAACCTGCCCCTGTCATACGAGCACCGAGAACACCTTCTTGTGCCCAAGCTGTGTGAACAAGAGTATCCAATTCCAAACCAGTTACTTCATAGTCATGCTCAAGAGAAACGTGTGACGCATTCATCAAGCGACCAAATGTTTCCAAATCTCCTGCTTGAAGAGCTACTTGAGCTTTGAGGGTACGTTGGTTTTCAAGCACAGCATGGCGAGCACGTTTCAAACGATTTTCATCTTTAATCAAGTAGCTATATTGGTCAAAGGCCCACTCATCCAATTCACCCAAGGTCTGAATATCTAAAGCAACTTGCAATTCTTCCACTGCTTTTTCACACTCAGCACGACGTTCATTGTACTTAGAGTCAGCCAATTCACGGCGTTTATTGGTGTTCATGATAACAACGACATTGTCCTTCAAATCAAGTGGCACCAAGTCATACTCCAAGGTGTTGGTATCTAGGTAAATAGCACGTTGGTCTGCTCCCATACCGATAGCAAACTGGTCCATGATACCAGAGTTGACTCCGATAAAGTTGTTTTCTGTTTGTTTTCCGATTTTAACCAAATCAAGACGCTCTAATTTTAAATCAAAGAGATGCTCTGCCACGACCCCTGTTAAGAGTTCAAGGGATGCTGAAGAAGATAAACCAGCACCATTTGGGATATTCCCATAAACATAAAAATCAAAACCTTTGTCAATCACGTGCCCAGCTTCTTGCAAGAAATGAAGGACACCTTTTGGATAGTTGGTCCAGTTGTGCTCTTTTTCAAACTTGAGGTCAGCGAGAGGCACTTCGATAATGCCCTTGTCCTCAAAGTTAGCTGAGTAGAAACGCAAGACTTGGTCATCACGTTTGCGAGCAGCCCCGTAAGTTCCCAAGGAAATAGCAGCTGGAAAAACGTGCCCACCGTTGTAGTCTGTGTGTTCACCAATCAGATTGATACGACCTGGTGAGAAGAAAGTTTGGTCTGCTTCTTGACCAAAAACAGCAAGAAAGTCTTTACGAAGTGCTTCTGCAGTAAGATGTTGTGTCATATGAATTCTCCTTTGACTGTCCGTTAAGTCACCTTAACGTGTAATCGTTTTCTTTTATTGTATCCAAGGGATTTCCCAAGGTCAATCCTTTTTACTAAAATTTTACTAAAATATAAGTAAAAAAGCAGAAAAATATGATATACTAACCTTAAAGAAGGAGGATTTATGGCTACCTTAAAAGATATTGCACAGCTAGCCTCTGTCTCTATCGCGACCGTATCCCGTGTTCTAAACCGCGACCAGAGCCTATCTGTTACAGAAGAAACCAGACACCGTATTTTAACCGTTGCTGAAGAGCTGGGCTACACCAAACACCTCAAGACAGGCGAGTCCCACAAGCCCAAGCAAAAAATTGCCATTATCCAATGGGTCAGCGAACAAGGGGAGCTGGACGATCTCTACTACTACCAGATTCGCCTAGGCATAGAGAAAAGAGCCCAAGAGTTGGACTATGATATCTTGCGCTATTTTAATGACCATCCTTTTACCCTGAGCGAGGAAGTGATTGGGATTCTCTGCATCGGAAAGTTTAGCCGAACTCAGATTTCTGCCTTTGAAGAATACCAAAAACCCCTGGTCTTTCTAGACAGTGATACACTTTCCCTGGGACATACCTGCATTATCACGGACTTTTATACTGCCATGAAACAGGTTGTCGATTATTTCCTCAGTCAAGGAACGGACCGTATAGGGATTTTAACCGGCCTTGAGGAAACAACTGACCAAAAAGAAATCATTGAGGATAAGCGGCTTGAAAATTTTAAGAACTACAGTCAAACAAAGGGAATCTATCATGATGAACTGGTCTTTCAAGGAAGCTTTACCGCCCAGTCTGGCTATGACTTAATGAAGGAGGCCATTCAGAACTTAGGAGACCAACTCCCGCCAGCATTTTTCGCAGCCAGCGATAGTTTAGCTATCGGTGCCCTCCGTGCCCTCCAAGAAGCTGGAATCAGCCTGCCAGATCGCGTCAGTCTTATTTCCTTTAACGATACCAGCCTGACCAAGCAAGTCTATCCTCCCCTCTCCAGCATCACCGTCTATACCGAAGAAATGGGCAGAGCTGGCATGGATATTCTTAATAAGGAAGTACTCCACGGTCGCAAAATCCCCAGCTTGACCATGCTGGGAACCAGACTGACATTGAGAGAAAGTACAAGGAATGATTAAGATATTAAATAAGCTAGGCAAAAAGTCTCTAAAAGCAAAAAGCGCATAGTGTCAAATGTTTAGAAACCTTGATACTATGCGTTTTTGTGTGAAGATTTACTTCATTCTATCTTGAAATTGAGTTTTGTCCCAGCCTCTTTTTCTAGTGTTGATGCCCGTGGTGCTGCTCTAAAGCTGTTACCTTTCGCTTATGTTGCGCATGATTGCTTTGACTGGTGTCCACTTCGATAGTAATATTCTGCACACCTCTTTCTTCTAAGAGCTGACGTACTTGATTCTTTGTTTCCGTCATCTGCTCCCAATCTTCTAAACAGAGATGGACAATGGCATTTTTTTCCAAACCATCCATAGTCCAGAGATTAAGCTGATTAAGACTGGCCACATTGTCCAATCGCTCCAGGCCATTCTTTACTTGCTCAATATCAAGACCTTCTGGCACAGCATCCAAGAAAATCTTGAGCGTAGACCAAAAACGTGGAAGGGCTTTTGAAAGAATAAAGAAAGAAATGACAAGGGACAAAAGTGGGTCTAGGATATACCAGTTCGTGAACCGAAGAACAATCGCCATCAGAATCACAGCCAGCCACCCTAGGGTATCTTCCAGAAAATGCAGACTCAGAATAGACTCATTCTTTGTCTTTCCCTTACCAACCACTAGACTCGCTAACACATTAATAGTAATCGCAATAATTCCTAACCAGAGAATCCCCTCATCATTGACTGGTTGCGGATTTAAAATCTTCGTGACATTTTCCAAAATGACTAGAACTGATCCTGTCATGAGTATTATCGCTGTTACCAAGGCTCCTAGCAGACTAAACCGCTTATAGCCCAAGGTGTACTGATTATCTTCTTCACGATTAGAGATGGTTTCTAGAAAAGCTGATATTCCAATTGCAATCGCATCTCCCAAGTCATGCACAGAGTCAGCAAGAACAGCGCTAGAACCAAATATTCCACCTGCAATAAACTCGACAATGGCATAAGTCAAATTTAAGAAAAAGGCCACCCAAACAGCATATTTTGTCTTCATATTTCTCATTCCTTTGTTATAATAGATTCATGAACATCTTGTTCATTATCATTATCCACTAAAACTCAAAGAAAGGATAGAAGCAAAGCGTCAGCTTTATTCAGTTCTGAACAATTTGCCTCAAGTGTCCATATGACTAAGATTGACCGCCGTATCAGTAAAACAAAAAAAGCTATCTATCAAGCTTTTCTACAACTTTTGAATGCTAAGGGCTACGAGGCCACTACTGTTCAGGATATCATTGATCTCGCAGATGTGGGACGTTCCACCTTTTACTGTCACTATGAAAGCAAAGAGCTACTTCTAGATGAGCTCTGTCGTTACCTCTTCCATCATCTCTTTGAAAGAGAGCAAGCCATTTCAACCGAAGATTACCTTGCCCACCTCTTTCTACATTTTCAGAAAAATCAAGACCATATCACTAGTTTACTATTCTCCAAAAATGACTACTTCCTCCGTCAACTCCAGAGAGAGCTGGAGCACCACGTCTATCCCATGCTGGCTGAGGATTTGAAAAAAGCTCACCCAAGTCTGCCTGCTTCTTATCTCCAACACTTAGTTGTAACCAACTTTATCGAGACATTAACCTGGTGGCTTAAAAAAGGGCAAGATTTCACAGAACAAGAAGTTGTCCAGTTTTATCTAGACCTTCTCATTCCTAAAAATTGAATACAGAGTAGAGCTCAGTTGCCTTATGCCTAGACTACTGAGTTTTTCATTTTTTTAACAATAAAAGAGGACCCACCGATCCTCTTTTTCATTATCTCAAATCCTTGATTATCAACTCTATCTGTTTTAACCGAAAACTTAAAACAGCATTTTCAAACATCTCTTCTTAGTTAGGTAAGTCAGCATTCTGCTTAGCTGCCTTGCTCCACTGATACCAACCAACTAGACTGTTGATGAGATAAATCAGGTATTTCCCTTGAATTTGCAGGCTTCCTCCCCACCAGAGATAAATTGAAAAGACATTTGTAGCTGCCCAGAATATCCATTGTTCACGGTAAACAGCTGTCATGAGGATTTGCCCTACCCCATTGGTCGCATCAGTGATAGAATCACGATAGGGACGATTGGCACCGATAGACTGATAAATAAAGCCAAAAACCAACCACCAAAGAACACTAATGGAAAGATACTTTGTCCAACCCTTGCCATATAGTTTACGTGCGACAAACTCTTGTTGTTCTTTCTTAAACTGAGCTTGATAAATCCAAACTAGGAGCCCAATCGGTTGCATAATTGTAAAATAGAGAGTTGTTAAAACCTCACCATAGAAGCCTTTTTGAAGGGCAAGCACCAGATAAATGATGGAATTAATCAAACCAAATAGGTAGTTACTAGCACGACCTTCAGCTTCTCAAAAAGCAGAAAAAAGGTTAGTAAGGCTTGAGAGATGAATCATTTTAAAGGCAAACAATTCCAACAAGACGTCATCATTGTCGCTGTTGATTATTACCTACGTTACAATCTGAGCTATCGTGAAGTTCAGGAATTGCTTTATGACCCTGGAATAAATGTTTGTCACACTACGATTTATCGGTGGGTTCAAGAATACAGTAAAATCCTCTATCATCTCTGGAAAAAGAAAAATAAACAGTCCTTCTATTCGTGGAAAATGGATGAAACCTATATCAAAATTAAGGGGCGTTGGCATTATCTCTATCGAGCGATTGAGGCGGACGGTTTAACACTGGATATCTGGTTACGAAAGAAACGTCGAGCAGACGATAACAGCTATAAGTTAGAAGATACCGCCTATCAAGAAGATAAAGCACGCAAAGCAGAAACCGAAGATAAGCTAACTATTGAAGCAATGAAAAGCAAGTACACCACGCTATTGCTAGAAAATATGTTGCTAAGTCCGTTTGAAATGCAAGATACAAAAATCATGGCAGGATTGCAAGTCCATGTTTACCCCCTCTATGACGAACTGAAAGAATTAAGAGGGCTAAATAGTGTCAAAGACCACTTGTCTTATGTTGCCAGCAGACGTGAAGAATATTCTAAGCATAATATCGCACGCTACCTCAAAAAAGCCATTGAACAATATCTACCAACGGTTAAAAGGCAGGACTTAAACCATGAGTGAAGACTTAAAAACGATCAAAGAGCTGGCGGATGAGTTGAGTGTTACAAAACAAAATATTCAATATCACTACCAAAGGTTACCAAAAGAATTACAGCTTAAAAGTTCCAATGGGTCTAATCTAATAAATTCTAAAGCAGAAAAAATAATTTTAGGTAAAGTAGAAAGTAGTAGCAAATCAAATACCAAAGACCAACAAATAGAAAAACTAACTAATTTGTTAGACCAGTAACAACGATTAGCCTTGCAAGATAAAAAGTTGCTAGAAGAATACAAGGCGGAAAATGATAACTTAAAAGCCCTCAAAATGCCCTCACAGGAAACAGAATTCAAACACTTAGACAATCAATATAAAGATGATGTGAACGCTCTTAAAGAGAAGTTGGAAAATTTGCAGGAACAAATCAAAGATCAAAAAAGGATAGAAGAACAAGAAAAACCAATAAAATGGTGGGGACTATGGCGAAAATAGATGATTCAGTTAAAAAGAAAGTTCCAGAATTGCGATTTAAAGTATTCACGGATGAATAGGAACAGCGTAAGTTGGGAGACGAAGTTCGAATAGTGATGGGACAGCCTCCTAATTCAGAAAATTATACTGATGATCCTAATGGGCGCTAAAAATGCGAAGACCTATGAAGACCTATTTTGTATTAGTCAAACAAAAAATCCAAAAGAAATGGTATAGGGCACCTCTAAAAACTCCACTCTTATCACAAAAGAAAAAATCAACTGTATGTGTCTCATTTAGTTGGCACATTC